>JALQWO010000268.1 GCA_023258655.1 Bacteroidia bacterium | reverse complement strand
AACCTCAACAATTCGGCTTTAAAATCTTCATAGGGCACCTTGTGTTTTTCACATACAAAATTGTAGTGCTCCTGCCACAAGGAATCCGGCAACGAGGCGTAATTGTATTTTATTTGGTTCCCCGCTTCCAACAGCATCACGTCGCACATGAGGTCAATCATTTTTTTCTCTTCTACACGGGCATTGGTTGTACAAGACACCCAACCACTCAATAAGAGGATTCCCATTAGAATTTGTAGCAAGCGTGATTGATTTTTCACAGAATCACAAAATTACAACAATCACAGCGGTAATTTTGCAGACACAAGCCGAGAATCGCCATGTCGTCACAAACCCCTATCGCCCAGAACATCCAACAAATAAAAAGTCAGCTCCCCGCTACGTGCAAACTCATCGTGGTGAGCAAATACCGAGAGGTTGCTGAAATTCAAACGGCGTATGCGAGCGGACAGCGAATGTTCGCTGAAAATCGCGTACAGGCCTTGTTGGAGCGGAAGGAGGCGTTGCCTACCGACATCGAATGGCACTTGATTGGACATTTACAGACCAACAAAGTCAAATACATCGCACCATTCATTGCCATGATTCATTCGGTTGATAGTTTCAAGCTATTACAAGAAATCAACAAAGAAGCCGCAAAAAACAACAGAATCATTCCTTGTCTATTGCAATTGCACATCGCCCAAGAAGAGACCAAATTTGGGTTGGGGGTGGATGAGCTGGATGCTTTTTTCACCGAGTTTGGATCAGTGGAACTCCCCAATATTGCCCTTCACGGACTGATGACGATGGCCAGCAACACAGACGATAAAGAAGTCATTCACACAGAATTCGCCCTGGCGCAATCGCTGTTTCAGGATATCAAAGCAAAACACTTCGCAGATGACGTGCGGTTCTGTGAATTATCGATAGGCATGAGTTCTGACTACGACATTGCCATCGCTCATGGATCTACCCTAGTACGGGTGGGAAGTGCGGTATTCGCTTAGTAATTGTTGAGCATCATGGGCATGATGAGCATGGTAATATCCTCATCGCGCTCATTTTCATTGGGAATCACCAAACCTGCACGGTTGGGGGCCGACAAACGCAATTGCACTTGATCGCCATCGAGGGTACTCAACATTTCCTTCAAGAATTTGGCATTGAATCCAATTTCCATGTCGTTTCCTTCAAATTCGCAAGGGATACGCTCCTGTGCTTCGTTGGCCATTTCGATATCTTCCGCACTGATTGTCAACTCGTTACCCGTCACTTTGAAACGCACTTGGTAAGTAGTTTTGCTGGCAAAGATGCTGATACGATTGATTGAACTCAACAACGCCATACGAGAGATGGTAATCACATTGGGATTTTCCTGTGGAATAACCGCAGCGTAATCGGGATATTTTTCATCGAGCAAACGACAAATCAAACGGGTTTCGCCAAAAGTGAAATACACATTAGAGCGATTGTAATCTACAATCACGGGTGTTTCATCATTGGGCAACGCCGTCTTCAACAAATTCAACGGTTTCTTGGGGATCAAAATGCTATCCTCAACGCCGGTATTGACGTCTTTGCGGGTCAATCGCACCAATTTATTGGCATCTGTAGCCACAAAATTCACCGAATTGCCCTTCATCTCAACGTACAATCCCGTAAGGTTCAAGCGCAACTCATCAGATCCAGCAGCAAACAAGGTTTTAGAAATCGAACGCAACAACACGTTGGCAGCAATGGTAAAGCTTCCATCGGCATTGGATTCTGGCATCGCAGGGAAATCCACACCATCTTGGCCGGCCATTTTGTAACGACCGTTGCTATTCACCACTTCAATACCGAA
>JALQWO010000267.1 GCA_023258655.1 Bacteroidia bacterium | reverse complement strand
ACGGCAATCACCACATAGATTTTCCCATCTGCCCGAAATTGATCTGCCATTTCGATATCGCTTGCTTGAGCGCTAGCCGTAAAACTTAACGTTATACTTACTAAGAGTAAAAGGAATGCTTTCATTATAACTCGTTTTGTTGTTCAATGTTTTTAATGCGAATACGCAATTGCGCGATCCAAAAGCCTAATAATGTCCACCCAATAATGGCTGGGTAAAAGACCATCCGCATGCGGTTATCTAGGTCCATTTTGGAAAAAGCAGGATTTCCCCCATTGCCCGGGTGTAAAGAGTCGGTCATGCGAGGTAAAATCCAAATCAAGACCATAAAAATTACGAAGGCAAAGATGTTGTAAACGGACGAAATGCGGGCTTTCTGCATTTCATCTGGCATGGATGAGCGCACTAATGAATAAGCCAGGTAAATCAATAAGCCGATCGCTACCGAATTCAATTTAGGGTCATTTGTCCACCAATCACCCCAGGTAAACTTCGCCCAAATGCTTCCTGTAATCAAACCTAAAACCGCAAAAACCATCCCGACTTCCACATATGTGCTCGAAATGAGGTCAGATTTCAAATCTGATTTGCGCAAATACTGAATCGAATGATATACGGATGTTCCTAACAAGAAGATCATCGTGAACCACATGGTCACGTGGAAATACAGATTGCGAATGGTCTCGTTCAAAATCGGCTGGCGCGGCACTTGTCCGTTAAAACCGGCATAGACGGTGTAGATCAATAAAATGATCGACAAAATCTTCCAATATTGGCGTTTTAATGTTTCCATATATAGGGGAAAAGGATCCCAGAAAATACAATGACGATGATATCTAAAGCTCCTAAAATGGCGATCTCATCCCAGTTTTCTGAGAGTGAAATGCCGTCAAGAGCACTTTTGGACAATTTCAATAATAACAAAAGCAACGGAATGATGAGTGGAAAGCTCATAACAGCCATCAAAGTGGCTGAATTTTCTCCCTGTGCTGCGATTCCTGCCACTAAAGACAGAGTCGAAGCAAACCCAATCGCCCCCAAAATCAGAGAAATAAGGTATAGCGGCATATTGCCTACCGGATTTCCCATTACCCAAGAATAAAAGAAAATACCGATCAGGGACACACCCAGCATCACTAAGGTGTTGTAAATGATTTTGCTGAAAATGACTGATTCAGGCTTTGCAAAGGTATAATAGAAGATGTTTCGGTTAGCCGATTCTTGGGTAAAACTCTTGCCCACCGCGTTCACCGCAGAGAACAACAGGATAATCCAAAACAGCGTATTCCACATAATAGGATGTATCGATTGTTGCTTCGCTTTAAAGGATAAGTAACAGATGAAAATAGTTGCCGCTAAGTATAGCACAAGCCCGTGGATCGCATACTTATTGCGCCACTCTAATTGCATTTCTTTGCGAATCAACACGAAAATTTCTGTTAATGCCATGAACCTGCAATTTACGACAGAAAAAACTATTTGTATCATTTTTTAGCTCAGAAATACTTAGTACATTTGTGTCTAATTTTGAATTATTCTAAATAGTGAGCATGGCAAATTTGGCCGACTTGAAGATTGGTGAAAAGGGGGAGATTGTGGGCTTCACGGACGAATTGCTTTCGTTAAAGCTATTGGAAATGGGATGTTTGCCAGGAACGGAGGTTGTTTTGACCCATCTGGCACCATTCGGCGCGTCTGATGCCATTGGTGGTTGTTGCGATGGTTGTGGCGGTATGGTACGAGCAGCGTTGGGCGTGGCGTTCACGGCTACCTGTATTGGTAACATGGGCCATGCTGACGGCTGTTGCGGCTTTTCCGATTGCTTGGTATGCCATCACCGAATCATATAATTATATGAAGCGTATCGATTCGACGTCCATCACGGGGCTTGC
>JALQWO010000266.1 GCA_023258655.1 Bacteroidia bacterium | reverse complement strand
TAACAAAACCTATCGCGACTACATGGATCGTTTCCGCTATTTCACAAACCAAGCCGGCATGAATGTTGGCATCAAATGGTTGTATGATGTGCATCACCACGACAAACACATACATTGATATACGAATCAATAAAATTTCGATAAAAAATTAAATTGCCTATGGATAATACCATGAAATACCCCGTGAAAAAAACAATCAACCGAGGCGCCGTGATTACGGCAATTGTATGCATGTTTATGTCAATCCTCACCTTCAGCGCCTGCGGCACCAAAGAAGATGAAGGCGAACTGATTACCACCGTACAATTGTCGCTCAGCGTCGCCGGTGGAACACCCACCCAATACACATGGAAAGACCTCGACGGACCGGGCGGCAATGCGCCTGTATTGCCAGACACCATTAAGTTGGGACAAGTAACGCCTGGGGGCAGTTCCTATGTTGGCACCCTCACGTTTTTAAATGAGCAAAATGGACAATTGCAGGACATCACACTGGAGGTAAAAAACGAAGCGCAGGACCACTTTGTGTGTTATGAAGTTTCCAGCATCACCATGCCACCGGTTGGACTCACCATTGCGGCCACCGACAAAGACCAGAACAATCTCCCAATTGGATTGTCCACGGAATGGAAACCCATGGGCAAAGATTTTGGGGTGGTTGTGGTTCGGTTGAAGCATCAGCCGGGTATTAAAAATGGCACCTGTGCCGTTGGCGAGACCGATGTTGAGGTAACTTTCCCTTACAAGGTGTTGTAAATAATAGGTAGTGGGCGATACCCACTTTGGGGATTTTGAATGCGGGCGGCGGTTCCCGCCGCCCGCATGGAGGGCTCGGCTTCGCCTCGCCCCCGCCCGTTACCCAATGAAAAAGCCCCGATTTCGGGGCTTTTTCATTATCTTTGTAAAAATCAAATCCATGTCAGACAACCAAGCGTTAAAATCAACCGCCCTCACCGATCTTCACAGTTCCTTGGGCGCCAAAATGGTCCCCTTTGCAGGATTTAACATGCCTGTACTCTACGACAATCTCATCCAAGAACACTTGTGCGTGCGCAATGCCATGGGCGTATTTGATGTAAGTCACATGGGGGAAGTTTGGGTAGAAGGTCCAAAAGCCTACGACCTGATCGAATACATCACCACCAACGATGTAAGTACCTTATATGATGGCCGCGTTCAGTACTCCTGTATGCCCAACGCCACCGGTGGTATCGTGGATGACTTATTGGTCTATCGCTTCAACGCCGAAAAATACTTGTTGGTGATCAATGCCGGCAACATCGACAAAGACCTGGCTTGGATTCATGAACAAAACAAAAACTTTGGTGCAACCATCACCGATGTAAGTCCAGAATACAGCTTGTTGGCGATTCAAGGTCCCAAAGCCACTGAAGCCCTTCAAAAATTAACGGCCGTTAACCTTTCGGAAATACCATACTACCATTTCGTGGAAGGTGAATTGGCAGGCTTACAACTCATCATCTCTTGCACGGGTTACACCGGCGCGGGTGGATTTGAATTGTATGTAAAAAATGCCGATGCGCGTACCCTGTGGGATAAAGTTTTCGAGGCCGGTGCCGAGTTTGGCATCAAGCCCATCGGATTGGGGGCCCGCGATACCCTGCGATTGGAAAAAGGATTTTGCTTGTACGGCAACGACATCAACGACGAAACTTCTCCCATTGAAGCAGGTTTGGGTTGGATTACCAAATTCAATCATCCGTTTATGATGAGCGAACACCACAAAGCCATCAAAGACAACAAACCCACCAAAAAATTGGTTGGTTTTGAGCTGGTCGATAAGGGAATTCCCCGTCAGCATTACCCCATTTGCGATGCCAGCGGTGTCGTAATTGGTGAAGTAACCAGCGGAACCATGAGTCCCAGCCTCAACAAAGCCATT
>JALQWO010000265.1 GCA_023258655.1 Bacteroidia bacterium | reverse complement strand
GTCCAACGCTGAAGTCAGTAACATCGATCGAATTCGCACCGTTTTTGCGGATTTTGAACCCAATTTGGTGGAAGCCCTCATCGATAACAGCATCGTAAAGTCATTCGACGCCAATGAAGCCATTATTCGTACTGGGCAATTTATGCCGAGCACGGTGTTGGTATTGGAGGGTCGGGTGAAAGTGTATCGGGATAGCGATGATGGGTCGGAGTTTTTTCTCTATTACTTAACGCCGGGACAGGCCTGCGCAGTATCGATGAGTTGTGCCGCGAGGATGGAGAGCAGTCAAATTACGGCGATTGCCACCGAGTCAACCAAGTTGATCATGTTTCCGGTGCAAACCATGAACGAGTGGATGAAGGAATATCGCTCCTGGTATGAATTCGTGATTTCTACTTACCGCAAGCGGTTTGATGAGGTGTTGAACGTATTGGATCACGTGGCATTTCGGGGAATGGATGAGCGGTTGGAATTTTACCTGAAGAATCAATGGAAATCTTGTGGATGCTCAGATATTCCCATCAACCATCAAACCATTGCCCAAGATTTGAATTCTTCACGGGAGGTGATTTCAAGGCTGTTGAAAAAGATGGAGCAACGAAACATGCTCGCCTTACACCGCAATCACATTGAGATTAAAGGGAACTGGATTACACGCGTTTGAAGACGGACTTGCGTTTGATTCGCTTAGCGCAGCACGGTTACGTTGCCGGAGTACCGTTGAATTTCGTTTTCCGGATTCTTGAAGGTGGCATCGTAAATGTACACGCCGCCCATAACCAATTCATTGTTTACGCGCCCATCCCAAAATTTGGTTTGGTCGGTGGATTCAAAAATGATTTCACCGTAACGGTTGAAGATAATCAATCGGTAATCGGTGACGGTTAATGGTGAGAATAATCCGAATTGGTCGTTTAGGCCTTCCGTGTTTTGGGGTGTAAACGCACTCGGGAACCAATACAAGGGTATGGATTTAGCGCGTAAGCTCAGGGAGGTAGTATCAGCACAGCCATAATCGTTGTCGGCAATCAATGATACGTTGTAGGTGCCGTACATGTTGTAACTGTGGGTGGGGTTTTCGGTAATGTCATAATACCCATCGCCAAAATCCCATGTCCACTTGGTATCTATGCTAGACTGATTGGTGAAGCTGACAGGTTTGAGCATTTGGGGATCGAAAGGACTGTATTTGAACTTGGCGATCGCCCGCGGATAAACGCGCAGAGGTTGATTGAAGGTGTCTTTACAACCAAAACTGTTGGTCACGATTAAGCGAACGGGATAGGTGCCTGAATCGGGGTAGACGATGTTTTCGTCGCGCAGCGACGAACGACGACCATTACCAAAATCCCAATTGTAGCTCTGAATGGTTCCAGCCCCTGCCGTAGAGGCGTTGGTGAATGGGAAATTTACATCCTCGCAATCGGGTTTGGCCATGAAGTAAACAAATGGTTTGTTGGCGATGTAGATGGTTCGGTCAATGGTGTCCTTACACAAATTGCTGTTGTAAACAATGTATTTCACCTGGGGAATGCCCGATGAGCCATAGTAGTGTTGGGGGCTTTTTCCTGTGTATGTACTACCGTCGCCAAACCACCAGTATTCTTTGGCGATAAAGCCGCTGCCGGGGGCTGTGAGTGATGTGAATTTCACGATGGTGTTTTCACAGGTGTCTTCTACCAGGTAGTTGGCTTGTGGAGCTCCAAGGATATTGATTTTTTTGAAGAGGGTGTCGCTGCAACCCGTTGCCGCAGTAACAATCAAACGGGTATTGTAAATGCCTGCGGGAGAGAAATATTCCACGGAGGAGTCGCCGCTGCCGGTATTCCCATTGCCAAAAGACCAATTCCAACGAATGAGTGTGTCTTGCACTACTGTGGATTTGTCGATGAACAGAACACTGTCTTTT
>JALQWO010000264.1 GCA_023258655.1 Bacteroidia bacterium | reverse complement strand
GCCGATTGTTGCATTGCTACCCCAGCAGCCACTTTTGGATACACAGAAGTGAAAATTGGGTTCATTCCAGCCTTGGTGATGGTCTATTTGCGCGAAAAAGTCACGGGTGCTGTGATGTCTGACATCCTTTTGAGCGGTCGTGTTTTTGGCGCGGAAGAAGCCAAGGCATTGGGCTTGGTTCAGCAGTTGGTTGCAGCTGAGCATATTTCAGAATTTGTGATGAATCATGCCAGAAACATTGTTGAAACAACATCGTCTCAAGCGGTGGCCAAAGTCAAAGAAATGCTGCGCGCAATCCCTGCCATGAATCGTGAACAAGCGCTGGACTACGCGGCCAAACAAAATGCCATGGCGAGGGCGAGCGAAGACTGTAAAAAGGGCATCGATGCTTTTTTATCCAAACAACCCGTAACCTGGCGTTGATAAATCGCGAATTTTTCCGGTAATATGAAATTGATAGATACCCATTGCCACCTTTACAGTGAGCAATTTGATGCCGATCGAGAACAAGTGATTGCCAATGCCAAACGCATGGGTGTTGATCGGATTTTGTTGCCGAATGTAGATCTGCAAACCGTGGCAGGTATGCATGAATTGGTCGCGAATCATCCAACCGTTTGTTATCCAATGATCGGGCTGCATCCTTGCGACGTGAAACCCGACTTTGAATCCGAAATCGCCCAGCTGTTCTCGTTTTTTGATTCCCATACATACTGCGCGGTAGGTGAAATTGGGATTGATTTATATTGGGATAAAAGTACGCAAGACATCCAGGAGAAGGCCTTTGTGATACAGATAGAGTTTGCCTTGGAAAAAGGGTTGCCGGTGGCCATCCATTCACGCAATGCCACGCACCGCATCATAGAAATTTTGAAAGAATATAAGGGCAGGGGACTTCGTGGGGTATTTCATTGTTTTTCGGAAAGCATCGAACTGGCGCAAGAGATCATCAAACTCGATGGGTTTTTATTGGGCATTGGCGGGGTATTGACATTCAAAAATGCGGGGTTGCCGGAGGTGTTGCAACAGATCGACATGAAACACATCATTTTGGAGACGGACAGTCCCTATTTGCCGCCCGTGCCACATCGGGGAAAGCGGAATGAGCCCGCGTACACACGATTGGTGGCTGAAAAACTCGCCGATGTGAAGGGGCTGTCGCTGAGAGAAGTCGCCGAAATCACCACCGAAAACGCCGAGCGCTTGTTTGGGCTGTGACTTGTGTCACAGACTCAGTGAGGTGGATTGGTGATTTTTGTAGAATGCACAGTTTTCGAGGGTTGCGTTTTGGTTGGTTACACAAAGAATTCAATAGGGCGGTTGGGACTTTTCACCTAGCAGCGATAAAGCAGGTATTCATGATCATGTTATTGGGAGTGGCGTCTGTGTTAGAGGCCCAAGATCAGCCCTTTGTGCATTATTCGGAGCGGGATAGAAAAGACAGTTTGTTAAAAACGGTAGCGCCACCACGCACGCTGCAATCGTTTTTACAACAGGGGCAGTTTTTTGGTCATGCCCGTGGTTATTCCATGTATACGGACAACAGCGCGGGATTAACGGATTACCACGCCAATGCAGTGGGGGTTGGGATTGGCTATGAAACGGGAATTTGGCGCGGTTGGCAAGCCGGCATTAGCGGTTACGCGATCTATCATTTGGCATCCAGCAATCTTACCAACATTGATCCGCTATCGAACCAGCCCAATCGGTATGAGTTGGGTTTGTTTGATGTTACGGATCCGGCCAACAAACGGGAACTAGACCGGTTGGAGGATTTGAATTTGAAGTATAGCAGGAAAACTTGGTCCATGAAGCTGGGCAAGCAGCACATTCGATCGCCGTTTATCAATCCTCAGGATGGTCGGATGCGTCCCACCTTGGTTCAGGGGGCGCTGTTCGAGTACCAAGCCC
>JALQWO010000263.1 GCA_023258655.1 Bacteroidia bacterium | reverse complement strand
GGTCCACACCAAGTGGTGTAAAAATCCACCATAACCAATTTGTTCCCCTTGATGGTTGCATCAAATTGCTGCTCAGTGATTGGCCCGTCATGAGTGCCCGCAGGTTTATTCTGACATGATACCGAGGTAATCATTGCAAAAGCCATTGTCAATAGTCCCAATTTAAAAGTCATTCGCATTTTTTTGTTGTTTTCGTGTTTTACACAAAGGTACTTATTCAATTTCCATATTTTTGTTGAATGGCCCACGGAAAAGTTGATTTGTCGATCATCGTACCCATCTTCAATGAAGAGATGAATGTGGTGCCACTTAACAACCGCATTGTCAAAGTGCTCGATGGATTGGGTGTAAGTTATGAGATTCTTTACATCAACGATGGTTCAACCGATGCCAGTGCGGGAATCCTCAAAGGACTTTCGGAATCCAACCCATCCATCAAATTCATCGATTTTTCGCGCAATTTCGGACACCAAATTGCCATTACCGCTGGAATTGAGCATGCCTCAGGCACACGACTCATCATCATGGATGGCGACGGACAAGATCCCCCTGAGCTGATTCCCGACCTCTACAACAAATCGTTGGAAGGCTTTGAAGTGGTCTATGCCAAACGCAAAAAACGCAAAGGCGAATCGTGGTTGAAAAAACTGACAGCCAAAGTGTTCTATCGCTTGTTGGCAAAAATTACCCAAATTGAGATTCCCATTGATACAGGAGATTTTAGGCTGATACACCAAAAGGTGCAACAAGTGCTGAAGAATATGCCCGAGCAACACAAATACCTCCGCGGTCAGATCGCATGGATTGGCTTCAATGCCACCTACGTAGAATATGACCGGGAAGAACGCATGGGGGGTAGCACAAAATTCACCTATGGCAAAATGATGCGCTTCGCCACCGACGGGATATCAAGTTTCAGCAACTGGCCCTTAAAGATGGCTACGCTATTGGGATTTGCCGTTTCTGGTATTGCCTTTTTATTGATTGTATACAGTTTGTATCAAAAATTCTTTGGGTACACCGAAGTGGGTTGGACCTCCCTACACATTTCTGTACTTTTCTTGGGGGGTGTTCAGTTATTGGGCATCGGGATTTTAGGCGAATACTTGGGCCGCGTAAGCGAAAACGTCAAAAACAGACCCACTTATATCGTCAAAGATTCCAACCTCGACCAACTAAATCATCCGTAATTTGGAACAACGTCACCCCGATCGCGCCTTTTGGCTGTTCTGGATATTCATTCAATTGGCTTTGGGATGGATTGATTTCATGGATATGCCCGTGTTTGGCATGCACCAAGGGGCTCAGGCCGATCGCGCTTGTGTTGCCTGGAATTTCTGGCACGAATCGATGAATTTTTTCGAGCCCAGGGTGATGGAAAACCGCGCCGCCGAAGGCGTCGCGGGCATGGAGTTTCCCATCATACCCTATTTGGTCGCTCTGCTATACAAACTCTTCGGATTCAAACCCATCATCTACCGCCTACTCGTGGGTGCCACAGTCACCTATGGCATGTGGTCGGCCTGGCGCTTACTATCCCTCTACATTCCCCGTACCGCCAGCAAATTGGCCCTGTTGGGTATATTTTACCTCTCTCCAACATTCGTATTCTACACCTGGAACTTCCTCGCCGATCCCGTTGCCCTCTCATTATCCATCGCCGCACTCTACCACTGGATTCAATGGCAATTTCACCTCGAGCCCAAAAGAAATTTTCGTCTCTACCTCGTCTTAATAACCCTCACCGGACTCATCAAAGTATCGTTCATGATCGTTCATGTCGCCATCATCGCCGTCCTGTTTTTTGAAAAAAGAAAACATCGCTCAAACGTCATTCAAACCAGCGACAATACCTATCAAATTCTTGATGAGAACCAAACCATAACACTGCCCAAGGTTCCCTGGCTAGCCCTGCTCATTCCCTTTAT
>JALQWO010000262.1:356-1932 GCA_023258655.1 Bacteroidia bacterium | reverse complement strand
CAGCGGCAATACAGAGGAGACTTTGTCGATGTTTGCCCAAGCCCAGGGTTTGGGTTGCGACATGATTTGTGTTGCAGCGTCAGGTCAGCTTAAAGCGTTGGCTGAAAATCACAACTTGCCCTACTATAGCATCGCTTTGGGTTACCAGCCCCGCATGACATTGGGATTTGGATTGGGTACCTTGGTGATGATTTTGGGAGAATTGATGGGTAAAGATATGACCAACACCCTGCGTGAGGTGGAAGCCATGTTCCAATCACCCGAAGCCATTGTAGCCCGCGCCAAGGAGATGTATGAAGTGTTTAAACCCACCATCGCCCAGAAATTTGTTGTGGTATGTGATTTGGCTTACGAAGCCGTAGCCATTCGTTTCTGCCAGCAAATTCAAGAAAATGCGAAGGGCGAAGGTTTCGTATCGGTGTTGCCCGAAGCCAATCACAACATGATTGAAAGTTATTACGAAAAGCACGATACCAACTTTATCTTCCTCAATAGCGGTAAAAATGCCCGTGTGAATGCCCGTTTCGACTTCGTAAAAAGTGTGCTGACCGATTTGGGTAACGTGGTGTATGTATACCCCGTAGCGGATGCGAGTCTTAAATCTCAGTTTGAAGTCATTCACGCCACCGATTGGCTGAGTGTTTGGGCTTCTAATGATAAGCAGGTCGACAACATGCAGGTGGGAATCATCATGAAGTTGAAAGGCCACCTCGAAAATCTCAAGTAATATATGAAAATCACCTTCCTCGGTACAGGGACCTCTCAGGGGGTGCCCCCCATTGGTTGTACGAGTGAAGTGTGTTTGAGTAACAATCCCAAGGACAAGCGTCTCCGTGCCTCCATTCATTTAGAATGGCGTGGTTTGAGTCTGGTGGTGGATTGCGGTCCCGATTTTCGGTATCAAATGATCCGTGCAGGCATATCGAACATCGATGCGATATTGTTTACCCACGAGCATCGCGACCACACGGCGGGATTGGATGATATTAGGCCGTTTAATTACTTACAGAATCGACATACCCCCGTCTATTTGCATCCGAGGGTTTACAGCGCGTTTCAGTCCCAATACGATTACATCTTTCAGCCAGTACCCTACCCGGGAATCCCGCAAATCGATTGGCATTTGATTGATTTGGAACCGTTCGCCATTCAAGGCCAACTAATACAACCCGTGGAGGTGATGCATTACAAACTGCCAGTGTTGGGCTTCGTTTTCGATAAATTTGCGTACGTTACCGATGCCAATTTTATATCCCAGCAAGAAAAGGAAAAACTGAAAGGGATGGAGGTGCTGGTGTTGAATGCCTTGCGACGGGAGGAGCACATCAGTCATTTTACGCTGGCTCAAGCCGTGGCCTTGGCCCAAGAATTGGGGGCGAAGCACACCTATTTTACCCACATGAGTCACCAAATAGGTCTACACGATGATGTATGTGCCGAATTACCAGCAGGAATTGATCTGGCCTATGATGGCTTGGTGTTGGAATTGCCTGATTGAGGCTAACTACAGTCGCTGAAACAAATCCATATAGAACAACACCCCTTTGCTGAACTGTTGTCGTGTCATGTATTCGTT
>JALQWO010000262.1:0-346 GCA_023258655.1 Bacteroidia bacterium | reverse complement strand
CGACAAGTTGGGCGAAGAGAATTCAAACGGTACAAAACGATACATTCTGTTAGTGACGGCTGTATAATTCTTGCAATCGGTGCCCGTAATGACAAGGCCAGGTACAACCACTGTTTCCACAAAATTGGCGTGAATGGCCTCTTTGATTTGATCGTATCCATCGCCACTTGCGGGTGAAACGGGCGTGGCTTCCTTGCTTTCAGAATAAATGCTCGTTTTTATACGGTTGTCATTGAGAACCTGATCGATTTGATGCACAACGTCTGCAATGCGATCGCCAGGGAACAATCTGAGATTGACAATGGCTTCGGCACTGGGTGGGACAACATTTTCTTTATTTCCGGCT
>JALQWO010000261.1 GCA_023258655.1 Bacteroidia bacterium | reverse complement strand
GCAACCAAAGAAACAAATAAGTTATCGCTCCCTCCACTTGAAACCATTTCAATCGTTGCCAATAAAATAGAAAATAGGACCAGTTCCATGAGCTTGTGTCTCACAGATAAATCACAACATTGAAGAAAAACTGCGCTTGTGATGAGGGTAACAACACAGAAAATAAAAAATCCAAACCATGATTTTTCATCATTACCCAAACTCACCTTATTCCATTGATTTCTACTGAGAAATTCATTTTTTGACACCAACCTTCCAAAAAATCCTGCTGTCCCATCGGCCAAAGCCAGCACCAAAAATGCAAAAACTGTTGCAAGGCGGAGCGTATTGAACAATGGATGTGTCTTGTCTGTAACCAAGAAAATTAGGGTGTTTAACAACGCATAGATGATACAGAAATACAGCATGCCCCAAGGTTTTCGTGCCTTTCCATTATCGGATACTTCCGTAAAACGATTTGCTCTAATGGCGATAAACACACCCACCGTGGCAAACCAAGAAACCACCACAACCAGCATGGGGGGTAAAAACCAGGAGGCCAACGCAGACACGAAAATCACCACAATGTGAAGCACCTTTCTCAGCTGGAATGTCCAACTGGGGCGTTTCTTTTCCAGATAAAACACCAACCAGACAATCAGTCCTACCATCAAAACGGTGGCTGTGGTAAGAGGCAAATTGTGTTGCATGCATCAAATAAACACAAATATGTTGGTTTGGTTGTTACTTTGGAGGATGCTTACACTGATTTGGAAATTTTCTCGGCCCCATACCCTAATTGGTTCTAGCATAAGTATTGTTTCCCTGTTATTTCTGGTTTTGTATGCCTCTCCGATTGCAACGAATATCGAGCCGAGCGACCTTTCGGCAGCAGCAAAAACGTTGATTCCGGGCTTAGATCAGTTGGGACCCAGTTTGCCAGCGCATCAAAATAAAATTACCGGCTTTATTCCTGTTGTTACTGCCAAATTGATGGCCTTTTTTGGTTTGTTATTGCCCACACTGATCGTGTGCTTGCTTTGTAATATTTTCATCACTGGGCTTAATCAGATTGTGGACGTGGAGTTAGACAAAATCAACAAACCGCATTTGCCATTGGCTTCGGGCGAGCTCACAGTTGCCCATGGCAAAACAATCGTAGCCATATGTGGTGGACTTTCGGTCTCACTGTCATGGTTGATTCATCCGTTTTTTGGTGGTTTGATTACCTTGATTGCTGCCATCGGGGCAATGTATTCATTACCACCCATTCAGTTTAAAAAGCATCACATTTGGGCGGCAAGCGCTATCGCGTTGGTAAGGGGTCCATTGATTAATCTTGGCATTGCGCTGCATTTTTCCATTTTACTCTTTGGTTCGTTGAACAATTCCATGGGATGGCTGCTGCCATTGGTGGTTTTTGTGACCGCCTTTAGTTTAGGGATCGCGTGGTTTAAAGATATTCCTGATACAGCCGGCGATGAGCGATATGGTTACAAAACGTTGGCGTTGGTTTGGAGTAAACAACAGGCCCTCAACGCAGGTCGTGCATTGGTTGTGTCCGCCTATGTTTTCATGGCGATGTATTGGTTTTTTATCGAGTCTTGGATTGCGCGATGGAATCAATCACCAAATGTAAGTCCCAATATTCTCGCCGGATTAAGCCATATTATCTTCCTGCTTGTTTTTCTAATGCAATGCAAAAAATGCGATATTCAAAATCCAAAGAGCATCAAGCGATTTTACATGTTTTACTGGGGCTTGTTTTTTATTGAATACCTATCGCTCCCCATTTTGCTCTGCAAATAATTCTACACATCGCCAAAAAATGGCTTTTCTTTGATTTGGTGGAAAATTAAACCCCTTTTCCGGTTGGGATGCCCTAAATTTGTACAATTTTTGGAATCATGCCGAAGGACCTCTCAATCAAACACGTACTCATCATCGGCAGTG
>JALQWO010000260.1 GCA_023258655.1 Bacteroidia bacterium | reverse complement strand
CAAGTATGTGGAACCCCACTTGTAAAAAGAGTTGACTACTGAAATCTGGTATTGAGCAATGGAGAATTTCATGGGCGCAATTGCCTTTTGATTTGAATCATTGGGATGATAACGTAAATTATTGCTTCACGAAAGAAGCCGTTTCTTGTCCGACCGCCGTTGTCACTTTCACTTGATAAGTACCCAGGGCAAAGCGACTCACGTTCAGGGCAATAGAGCGACCACTGCAAGGTTGAAACAGCATGGTTCTACCGGCGATGTCAATGACTTCGATGGTTTTGGCTGGGTGTTGTGTTTGAATTTCTACAACGTCTTTGGCCGGATTGGGGAAGACTTTGGCTTGTAGGGTGTTGATTTTCTTGGTTGAGAGCCAATGTCCGTAACCAATTTTGTCTACACAGAAAAATCCAGGGGTATTCATTCCAAACTGACCATTGTCTGAACTTTCCAACTCAAATGAAATGCTATCTACAAATCCCTCGGGGAAATAGGTAGGCAAATTCACGGTTTGCCAAGAATCCAAAATGTAGTCTTTTGAGTTGTCGGCAAAGCGAAAATCAGCCAATACAACGCGCTTGCTATTCACGTATTGGGTATCTACGAAAAATTTGATATTCAACACAAAACTATCGGCGTCATTGCCTGTAGAGCCGCCAAATTTTTTGGCGAAATTATCGCCATTTTTCATGGAGTTGTAGGCATAGGTTGAATTGGCTACATCTATCGAAAGAATACCGTCACAAACAGTTCCATTTTGCAACAAATATGTACCATTCATTCCCACGGCGAACGCTTTACCGATGAATTTTCCACTGGCATTTCTCTCCGATCCAAAGGCCGGTTTTGCGCAATAGAGATGTTTCATAAAATCGGATGGACCGGTTGATCCATCGATTTGTTTGGAGATGGCCCATCCGCCCGACCAATAACCGCCCCAAGAGGTATCGTATTGAATGGGCATTTTGGGCGCATAGGCGTTTAACACGGTGCGAAATTTAAATTCCTTTTCACCTTTGCTACCATTGATTACGTTTCCAGAATCTAGAGTAACTTCTTCGAAGCCTTCGCTGATAAATTGTGCATGGGCGGCGCCTACAATGGCGAGGGCGGCAGCCATAATGAGTGTATGTTTTTTCATCTTTTTTTTATTTCGCCTTGCGTGATTGGTGTTTGACCCATAGTGTTAGCTGAAATGATCGTCCGGGCATGGGCCTTCCGGGCATACTTTGATATTGCGTTTGCGTGAGGTTTTGGCATTGCACACCAAAATCTACAGCGATGCCATTTTTTACAACAACGGCAGGCAACCGCCATTGTGCATTGATTAAGCCATAGGCTGGCAGGCTTGCCAGGTTATCGGTCTGGATAAATCGTTCTCCAATTAACTGCCAATTCACGACCAGTTGGTGCTTGGGGCGATGCCACGAGAGGGCGATATTTCCGTTGTACGGAGGGACAAAAATCTGTTGGTATTCGGGGCCATTGGCCGTTTGTTTCACCATGGCTTTCACACGATCGAGATTTACTTGCAGGGCAAATCCGGAGAGTTTTTGTCGCCAATGGGCTTGGAGCGACAGTTGCGCACCGGCATATTTGCCACCGCCGGACAGGTTGGTGGCACGCCACACCGCTCCGGCGGGCACCCACAGGATGGGATAATCAAGTTCGCGGTAGTAAGCGGTTATTTCTGCTTTGAATTTCAAGCGGGCAGATTGGGTTTGACTCGATTGGGTTCGGGCTTCGACGGATTGAAACACAAGCCCCAATTCTGACCCCCAACCTTTTTCTGATTTCAGGGGCGACAGTGCCGCGCCACTCACCCAGAACAAATCGTTGAGGGTTGGACGTCGGAACGACGTATGAAGATTCGACTTCCAGGCCAGCCTGCGGCTGGCCTGGAACTGGAGCGAAACCCCGGCCGTGGGCATGCGCTCGTT
>JALQWO010000025.1 GCA_023258655.1 Bacteroidia bacterium | reverse complement strand
TATTGGGATTTGAGGAATCTACCCGGTCAAGACCTTATACACCGTTTTTGTTCGCCGGTATAGGAGTGTACAAATTCAATCCAAAATCACAGTTTCACTACTTGGATGGTTTGCGAGATGCCAACGGCGCCTTGGTGCACAATCCTCAACTGCAGCAGTTTGATGGACAGTGGGTTGAATTGCAAACGTTGAGCACGGAAGGCCAAGAAACAACAAAATTTAACGATCGAAAAAGGTACAATTTGACCCAGATCTCCATTCCATTGGGTGTAGGTTTCAAGCAACAGTTTGATGATTATTGGGCTTGGGGTATTGAGTTTGGCGTGCGCAAAACATTCACAGATTATTTGGACGATGTGAGTTTGGACTATGTGGACGATCAGATTGTTGGTGGTGCGAATGGATACTTAGCCGCTGCCATGAAAGACCGTAGTTCGGAGCAAATTGATCCTAGCACAGGTCTTCCTTATGATCGTTTTTACATGGGCAACCCCCGTGGTTCCATGAAAGGCAGCGATTATTACATGTTCTTGAATTTTACCCTAACACGTAAAATCATGGGCGGTAAGACGGTTTGTTTCCAATTCTAATTTTGAAGAAACTCTGCAGTGTTTTTTTAGCCATTGCGATGGTGGTTTTACCGTCGACGCTGGTTGCGCAAAAATATTTTTCGGGGCGCAACGAGTGGGGCTTTGCTGTGGGAATGAGTAATTATTACGGCGATTTCAGCAAGGGACTGAATACCGATCACTTCAAACCATCGGGAGCACTTTATCAAAAATATAATTTTAGCAGTTATTTTACTTTGAGGAATCAGGTTTCTTATCTGCAAATAGAGGGCACTTCGAATGACGTCATAGGATTGCAATACCAAAACATCAATTTCCAAAGCAAGGTCATTGAGGCGGCGAGCATGGTAGAATTCAATTTTCACCCATTCGGAACCAACATCAATGATGGAATTGCAACACCATACTTTTTATTGGGTTTGGGCGGATTTTGGTTTGATCCATATCGTTTGGATAAGGGAGAGGTAAATTTACGTGACTTGAGAACAGAACAGCAAAGCAAACGATACAGTCAAATACAGCCCTCTGTTCCTATCGGATTTGGGATAAAAACGATGGCTAGTAACCGGCAGCATGCCGGTGGTTGGATAGTTGGGATGGAAGTATTATTCCGTAAGACCTTTACCGATTACCTCGATGATACATACAAATCTTACGGTGATTACAAGACAATGAAGGAGGAGCAGGGGGTTGGAGCCGCTGATTGGGCTCAATCTCAAGTATTGACAGGCGGCAATACCATGGCCAAAGGAACAATGCGCGGAGACACACACTTAAAAGATTGGTATTATTTTGCAGGATTAACCTTCTCATATAGGTTTACTCCGCAAGTTTGTCGGTAAATTTGCAGGGCTTTGACGGAACGAATTGCGCAATATAAAATTGATCTACATCGGATACCCCAACATGTAGCTATTATTATGGATGGCAATGGGCGATGGGCAAAGCAGAAAGGCTATCTGCGAATTTTTGGTCACAAACACGGTGTAAAGGCGGTTCGAGCAGCGATAGAGGCCGGTGCGGAAATCGGTGTGAAATACTTGACGATGTACGCATTTTCAACAGAAAATTGGACACGTCCACAGCAAGAGGTTAGTGCTTTGATGGAATTGTTGGTAAGTACCATTGAGAGCGAATTGCCTACTTTGATGAAAAACGGCATTCGTTTGGAGACCATCGGAAATATTGAGCAGCTACCCCCAAAATGTCAAGATCAGTTGACAAAGACCAAGGCAAAAACGGCAGAAAATGATCGTCTAACGCTGGTGTTGGCGTTGAGTTATAGTGGAAGGTGGGATATCATCGAAGCGGTGAAAAAGGTGGCTAAGTCTGTAGAAGAGGGCAAGCTGACTGCAGAGAGTATCGATGAGGAGGTGTTGAATAAAGCATTGAGTACCGCAGAATACCCCCATCCTGATTTGTTAATTCGCAGCAGCGGTGAACAACGCATCAGTAATTTTTTGATGTGGGAAATTGCGTATAGTGAGCTTTATTTCACGCCCGTTTTGTGGCCAGACTTCACCAAAGACGATTTTTATCGCGCAATCGTCGATTATCAAGGCAGAGAGCGTAGGTTTGGAAAGACGAGTGAGCAAATTGCATAAGAATTGAAAAGGTTTATCATCATAACATTGGCCTTATGGCTCGCGAAAGGTTTGTTGGCACAGGTTAGCACGGCCGATAGCTTTTATCGCAATGCACCCATGGTCAATTATGACTTTGTGGAACCTGCGGAATATACCATCAAGAATATCTTGGTAACAGAAGTGAATGGCAAACCAGTACTGAAATCGCAGGTCGTATTTTATTCTGGATTGTCGATTGGAGAGAAAATCAAAGTGCCGGGAAGAGAAATTTCTAAAGCCATTGAGAATCTGTGGAAACAAGAATATTTCAGCGACATACAGGTGTATTTCCAGCCCACAGATGATGGACAGGTGGTGGTGCAGTTCCGCGTTCAGGAGCAACCCCGCCTCAATGGGCACCGTTTCTTGGGATTGACCAATTCTCAGCAAAAGACGTTGAAAGAAGAAGTGGGTTTGCACAAAAACATGTACATCACCCCAAATTTGATCAATATCAGTAAAGAGCGGGTTGTTAAATACTATCAAAACAAAGGATTTTACAACGTACAAGTGGATGTAAAGCGATTGCAAGCCTACAAGCGGGATGCGAAGGATAGTTTGATCGTTATGCCGGGTTACGAGAATTTTGATTTTGTGATCGACAAAGGGGCTAAGGTGAAAGTTCGGCGGTTTGTTTTTTATGGCAATTCTGACCTGTCTGACGATGATCTTAGGGCGAGCATCAAAAAAATCAAAGGCAAAGAAGGCAAGTGGCAGTTTTGGACAAAATCGAAATATATTGAATCGGAATTCGATGAAGAACGTCAACACATCATTGATAAATATTTGAGCAAGGGATATCGCGATGCACGCATTATCAGAGATAGTGTTGTTCTGATTTCTGCGGATCGCATTGAAGTACATATCCGTTTGTTTGAAGGGCATCAATATCGCTATAGAAACATTACCTGGAAGGGTAATTTGAAGTTCCGAAACGGTACATTAGATACGATTTTGGGAATCAAACGGGGCGACTTATTCAATCAGTCTTTGCTGCGTGAGCGCTTGTTTGAGAATCCGGGTGGTTTTGATGTGCAAACGTTGTACATGGACGATGGTTATTTGTTTTTCAACATGATGCCTGTTGAGGTGGGTGTTATGAATGACAGTATCGACATGGAAATTCGCATCAGTGAAGGAACCCGTGCTACCATTGGGAATGTGCGTTGGTCAGGCAACACCAAGACATCAGATCGGGTTATTCAGCGTGAAATTCGTACAAAACCCGGGGATGTATTCTCCAAGAGTGATATTCAACGCACAATGAGAGATTTGGGTGCTTTGGGATTGTTTGACCCCGAGCATCTCGGTGTGAATCCCAAGCCAAATCCAGAAGATGGTTCGGTTGATATTGATTACACCGTAGCCGAGAAACCCTCTGATCAGATCGAGTTGAGTGGTGGATGGGGTGGAAACGGTTTCAGTCGGACACCCACACTGATTGGTACCGCGGGGATTATGTTGAACAATTTCAGTCGCAAAAAATTGTTCCATACAGATCAATGGAGCCCTGTGCCTACTGGCGATGGACAGAAGTTGAGCCTTCGTGCCCAGAGTAACGGGGCGAATTACCAGGGTTACACATTCTCTTTTACTGAGCCTTGGTTTGGGGGGAAGAAGCCCAATTCACTGAGTTTGAGTATTTTTCATACAGTGAATAGTTTTGATTTCAAGCAGAAGACGGATCCAACTCGTCAGGTGTTTATGAATACAGGATTCACCGTGATGTATGGTGCTCGATTGAAGTGGCCGGACGATTTCTTCAATATGCAATATGGCTTTTCATTCAACCAATATCGCATGAAGAACATGGACGGAGGTTTTTACGGATTCCCCAAAGGATTCAATGGCATTAGCTATAACCCCTCGTTCCAACTCAACCTCACTCGCAGTTCTGTGAGCGATCCTACATACCCAACATCTGGTAGTAGTTTTACTTTCCAAGTTCAAGCGACCCCGCCAATATCACTGTTATCCAACAAAAATTACTCGGAGATGAGTTTGAATGACAAGTACAAGTGGGCAGAGTTTCACAAGTGGAAATTGGATGCGGAGTGGTATACCCCTATTTACAAAAAGACAGTGTTAATGGCCAAGGCGAGAATGGGTTTCTTGGGCTATTACAACAAAGATTTGGGTCTGACATTCTTTGAGCGTTTCCAAGTGGGTGGAGCGGGTATTTTTGGATTCAACATCGCGGCTACGGAGATTATTTCTCAGCGCGGTTATGATAATTATACCATATCAAATACAGCGATGGGTGGTCAGGCTGGAGCCCCCATTTTCAACAAGTTCACGGTAGAATTGCGTCAGGCAATTACAACGGGTCAAGCGGCAACCGTCTATGTGCTAGGTTTTGCCGAGGCCGGAGATGCTTGGTCGAGTATGAGCAAATACAATCCCTTTCAATTGAAGCGATCTGCAGGGGTGGGTATTCGATTGTTTATGCCGATGTTTGGCTTAATCGGATTGGATTGGGCATATGGATTTGACTACAAGCAAGTGCCCAGCAGCGGGAAGCCAACCCAAGTTCACTTCTTTATTGGACAGCAGTTTTGATGCTGGTTTTTGGGTTTGATACCCAAAAAAGTGCTTCGTTATTTGGTTATAAATCGAATCGTATGCCTTGTGCCAATGGCAGGGATTTGCCGTAATTGATGGTATTGGTTTGTCGGCGCATATAGGCTTTCCATGCATCGGAACCGCTCTCACGTCCGCCGCCGGTCTCTTTTTCACCGCCAAATGCACCACCGATTTCGGCACCAGAGGTTCCGATGTTTACGTTGGCAATACCACAATCAGAACCCCAAGCGCTTAAAAATTGCTCCGCTTCTTGTAGGTTGTTGGTGAAAATCGCACTGGACAAACCCTGTTTCACATTGTTTTGCATGTGAATGGCTTCATCCAGTTGGCTGTAAGACATGAGATACAAAATGGGGGCGAAGGTCTCTTCTTGTACGATGTGGAATTCGTTTTTGGCTTCGCAAATGGTAGGCTTCACATAACAACCGCTGTTGTATTGGTCACCCGAAAGCACTTCTGCGCCACACAAGACCTGACCACCTTCGGCCTTGAGTTTTGCGATGGCATTCTTGTAGGCATTTACTGCATCGTGATCAATCAAGGGGCCCACGTGGTTGTTCTCATCCAAGGGGTTGCCGATGCGCAGCTGTTGGTAAACAGATACCAGTTTTGATTTTACGGTCTCATAGATGCTGTCATGGACAATCAGACGGCGAGTGGTTGTGCATCGCTGACCTGCGGTTCCTACTGCACCGAATACGATGGCAACCATGGCCATTTCAAGGTTTGCTTCGGGTGTGAGGATGATGGCATTATTGCCACCCAATTCGAGGATGGATTTACCCAATCGTTGTCCCACCACTTCTGCCACGCGTTTGCCCATACGGGTACTACCTGTAGCACTGATGAGGGGTATGCGAGGATCGTGGCTCATGGCCTCTCCAATTTCGCGATCGCCTTGAATCAAACAAAATATACCTTCGGGTAGTTCGTTGTTTTTGAGCACTGATTGCAGAATATGTTGAACTGCTGCTGCGCTTGCTGGTGTTTTCTCTGAGGGCTTCCATACACAGGTATTGCCACAGATTGCGGCGAGCATGGCATTCCAAGACCACACAGCCACTGGGAAATTGAAGGCACTGATGATGCCAACTACACCCAGGGGATGCCATTGTTCGTACATGCGATGATTGGGTCGTTCGGAGTGCATGGTTAATCCGTGCAACTGTCGGCTCAAACCCACGGAGAAATCACAGATATCGATCATTTCTTGCACTTCCCCCAATCCTTCTTGGAGACTTTTACCCATCTCATAACTCACCAGAGCGCCCAAGTTTGCCTTGTGTTGACGAAGGGCTTCGCCGATTTGGCGCACGATTTCACCGCGTTTGGGTGCGGGCATATGACGCCAAGTTTGAAACGCTGCATGGGCGGTATCTACCACTTGGTTGTAGGTATGGGTGTCTGCATACTGTACGGTGGTGATGGTATTTCCATCAACCGGTGATACGATATTTCTGGATGTTGTATGGCTAGAATGAATCCATTGGGTACCTGTGCTTGCCGCTGCAAGGGTATTTCCAACGCCTAAGTCAGAGAGGATATTATTGATATTCATGTATCGAATTTTTACAAAGATAGAAGGGGGTGGTTATTTTTTGCGGTGAGTGATGTCACTCTTTTTTCATCACCAAATAAACACCTACTAGGGAAAGTAGCAAACCCACGATCATATTCCAACGGATGGGTTCTTGATCGATAAGGCCCCAAGCCACAGCAACGATGGGAATCACAAAGGTATTGGTGGAAGCTACAAGTGCGGTGGTGTGCTCGATGAGGTAATTGAAAAGCATCATGGAGATGGCTGAGCCGATAACACCTAATACGACCAAGCAAAGCAGGGCAAATTGATTGGTGGGGAGAAAATCAACGAATTGACTGCTGGTGTTGGCGCGCTCATAGTGTCCAATGGCATCAGTTTTCCAAAGCACAAAAGCATACAGAATACCCATGAAAACAAAGGGATAAGCGGTTTTTGCCATGGGCGGAATGTGTGCCAATTTGGTTTTGATGAGGTTGATATTGTAGCCATACAATACCGACGCCGTGAGGGCCATGAAAGCACCGCTGAGGTGGATTTCCATGCCTTTTTGTCCCAGCATCGACGGGCCAAGCAAGAATACGGCACCAATGATGCCTGCCATCACGCCCATGAAGCCGTTGCGCGATAGCGGACTGGAGAAGAACAGGGTACCCACAACCAAAGTAAACATGGGGGTAAATGCATTGAGAATGCCAGATAATCCGCTGGGGATGAGGGTTCCGGCGGTGGAAAAGAGAAAGGCGGGTATGGCGTTTCCTACGAATCCGGTAAGAAATAGGTAGAAGTAATCGATGGGTTTCAGCAGTTTTTCCGTGGTATTTGTGGTGGGATTGACTACCGTGGATTTTGAACCGAGTGAATAACGATATACCCACGGAGTTAGGAAGATTCCCGCGAAAAATAGTCGCATCCCGGCAACTTGAATGGGGGTAAAGACGAGCAATCCCCGCTTCATGAGGATGAATGAACTACCCCAAATACAGCCGAGCAGTATAATTAAAAATAGGGGTAGCCATTTGAATTTCACAT
Organism: Bacteroidia bacterium; assembly: GCA_023258655.1. Taxonomy (GTDB): domain Bacteria; phylum Bacteroidota; class Bacteroidia; order NS11-12g; family UBA955; genus UBA955. The sequence goes on along the minus strand of JALQWO010000025.1, from coordinate 6,384 downwards.
TTGCAAAAGTAAGGTAGGTTGATACAGTGATGGTCTTTTGTTTATGAGTTGTGCATTTTCCCTAGGCAACTGTTGTTTAGGCCAATGGGATGATGGAACTTTGTGTTATGCGAAAATGGGTCGGCCTCGCCATGGGATTGCTTTTGGGATTGTCCTTAAGCGGTCAAGTGATTTCCGAGGAATTGGTGTGTAAGGAGCATCAACGGATTCAAACCCAACTTTCTCGTCGCAATAATTCCGGTGTAAAACATGGCTATTTGATCGACTACAATCGCTGTAAATGGTGGGTAAATCCGATCAAGGGGGCCTATTTCAAAGGAGATGTGATGGCCCATTTTACCGTCATCGCCAAAACGGACTCTGTGGGCTTTGATTTGTCGAGTAATTTGCAGGTGGACCAGGTCTATGGCAAGGATGGACAACCATTGAATTTTCGTAGAACGGGGAATCAATTGTACGTATTTAAGGCAGGTGGATGGAATGCCAAAGAGCGCGATTCTGTGGGCATAGTATATCAGGGTAATCCCACCAACGGCGGCGGGTTTGGTTATTTTGTACACGACAATCACATGAAAGGCCCAGTGGTTCACACGTTGAGTGAGCCTTATGGCGCCCAGTATTGGTGGCCCTGCAAGCAGACATTGCACGACAAAATTGACAGTTTGGATGTGTGGGTGTATACGGATACATCGATGCGAGTAGCTTCAAACGGCTTACTCATGCGCAATGAGGTGTTGGGTGATACGCAACGACTGATGGTTTGGCAACACAGATACCCGATTGCCACGTACTTGGTGGCGATTGCCGTAACGAATTATAGCACGTACACACAATACGCGCCATTGGTTGGTAGGTCAAAGCCCTTGCCCGTGGTGAACTATGTATTTCCGCAGTTTCGCACGGATGCGGAGCGGGAGACGCGCGATGTGCTTCCCATGATTCGTTTGTATGACAGTTTGTTTGTGCCTTATCCGTTTGAAAAGGAGAAGTATGGACATGCACAATTTACTTGGGGTGGCGGGATGGAGCACCAGACGATGAGTTTCATGGTGAATTTTTCGTATGATTTGATGGCCCATGAGTTGGCGCACCAATGGTTTGGCGATATGGTTACCTGTGGTACTTGGCAGGATTTGTGGTTGAACGAGGGGTTTGCCACGTATTTGACGGTGATGACCACCGAGTATTTGAAGTCAAAATCAGAGGCCAATGGCAAGCTGAGGGGAATGCGCAGCAACATTACTGGGAATGATGGTGGTTCTGTGTTTCCATCGGATACTTTGAATGTGGGCAATTTGTTTAATGGACGATTGACCTACAACAAAGGCGCATGGGTGTTACACATGTTGCGGGACAAATTGGGTGATTCTGCCTTTTTTGAAGGATGTAGGCAGTATTTGAATGGGAAAAACACCACCTATGGATTTGCGAAAACGGCAGATTTGTCGTGGTATATGGAACAAGCGAGCGGTCGCAAATTGGATACCTTTTTTCAGCAATGGTATTACGGTGAGGGCTTTCCATATTTGAAGATTAATTGGAAACAAAAAGGCAAAACAGTCACATTGACTTGTGAGCAAACACCTTCCCACAATAGTGTTCCCTATTGGCATGTAAGAATTCCCCTGCTGTTGAGGGGTGAGGGCAAAGAAAAGTTGATTCTGTGGGAGCCAAAACAGTTGTTGGGCGAACTGAAGACAACGGTTGATTTTGAGATGGATACGCTTATTTTCGACCCCAATGTGAAGCTATTGGCCAAAGTCAGTGTGGGTGGAATGAATTTGAATCAGGTGCAAGAAAATGCGTTTGTGTTGTATCCAAACCCAACGGCGGGTACGTTTGTTCTTTATGCCAGGAATCCGTCGGCAATACAAATGGAGATTTATGATGTGGTAGGACAGAAAGTGCGCGAAATGGACACCAAAGGCAATGTAACCAAGCAGCTGACCGTATCTTTGGATGCACTGGCTTCCGGTACGTATTTCCTGAGGATTAACGATGGTAATTTCGTATATTCGTATAAGTTGATAAAAAACTAAAAGATGAAAAAGTGGAGTAAATGGTTTTGGGTGTTAACAATGTCGATCATGGCATTTTCGGTGCAATCTTGTGAGGAAAACCCTCCCATTGTTCCTCCCGTAGTAGAAGGAAAAACATCGATTGATTTGAATTTTTCTGCCTTGTGGAATGGCCAACCTTTGACATTCTTAACAGGATGGTTTGAACAACCATCGCCCCAAAAGGAATACGTACAATTTTTCAACTTTGGAATGATAGTATCGAAATTGCGGTTGGTGAAAGAAGATGGTACCGAAGTGTTACTGGGCGATGGCTATCAGTGGATTGATTTTAAGAAGCAGAGAACCAAATTCAATTATGAAGTGCCGGTGGGCAAATACAAAGCGGTGCGATTTACCTTGGGATTGGATTCTGCCATTAACCATGGCGATCCTAACCAGTGGGGTGCTGAACATCCTTTGAATGGAAATTTAACAGGTATGCATTGGGGTTGGGCCGGTGGTTATATCTTCCAGGCGATTGACGGAAATTACAAGGACAGTCTCACCGACAAATACACCAAGGGCATGAGTTTTCATACAGCAACCGATGTGATGGTGAGGAACTTTGAAGTACCTGTGGGTACATCGATGGGTGCCGCCACCTTTGAGGTTAAGGAAAAGGCCACCACACCGGTGCAATTCAATTATCATATCAACCGCTACTACCAAGGCATTGAATTGAAAAAGGGTTCTGTATCGCATTCTGAAGGAATCAAGGAAACGGCTTTGATGCAAAAGTTGTTAGAGAATTTGAAAGTGAATTCAGCTTTCGAGATTCCAACGCCCTAACCAATAATCATCATGAAGCAGGGTTTAATTATCCTTGGAGTGTTGATATTGGGTCTGTCCTCTTGCAGGAAGGACCCTGAAGATCCTTTGCATAAAACACCGTCTTCATACAAGCCTACATTGGTTGACCCGGCCACCATTTTTCCGGTGGGTAAGTTTGGGATGCCTCAGTTGCCATCGGACAATCCATTTACTGAAGAGGGGATTTATTTGGGACGGATGTTGTTCTACGATCCCATTTTGTCTTTTGATAGCAGTATTTCCTGCGGCAGTTGCCACAAGCAGGAGTATGCGTTTGCCGAACCGAAGAAATTCAGCACGGGCATCTTTGGTTTGCAGACAGGCAGGAATTCTAGTTCCCTCTATAACTTGGCATACAGTCGAAAGTTCTTTTGGGATGCTCGACAAAGCACCTTGCGGGAACAAGTGTTCGAGCCCATTCAAGCACACAATGAAATGGCCATGACCTTGCCTTTTTTGGCAAAACGTTTGGCAAGAACTGACCGATATATTGAGTATTTCGACAAAGCCTTTGGTAGTAATCCCAATGTCTTTGATATGTCGAAGGCCTTGGAGCAATTCTTGATGACACTCGTGAGTAAAGACAGTCGATTCAATGGGTTCTTTCCCGGAAAGTTTAGTCTGTTGAGTGATACCGAAAAGAGAGGCGCACTGCTTTTCAATGGTTTGGTGGATTTCGATATGGTTACAGGGCTAGCCACAGGCACAGATTGTTTCCACTGTCATGGTGGGGCGTTGGCTCAGCAGAATAATCCCGACATGGGTGGCATTGCCAACAATGGTTTGGATGGAAATTTCACCGACAAAGGGTATGGTGCCATTACGGGGAACCCTGCAGACAGGGGATTGTTCAAAACGCCGAGTCTCTTGAACATTGCCGTTACTGGCCCGTACATGCATGATGGTCGATTTGCCACATTGGACGAAGTCATAGATCACTACAGTGATAACGTAAATTATTTGTCGCCCACGATCAGTCCGATGATGGCTGCCCACGGCAACAAGCAATTGAAATTGACTCCCCAGCAAAAGGCTGATTTGAAAGCATTTTTGTTGACCATGACGGACTCCGCATTCTTGACGAACCCCGCGTACAGCAACCCGTTTAAAAAGTAATTGTTGGGCGTAGTGCCAAAGTGGATTGTCCGCAGCGCAATGATGGATTAGTACGCCAATACCGGACTGAGCCAGCGTTCGGCTGTTTCGATATCCATGCCTTTTCTTTTGGCGTAATCGGCGACTTGGTCGCGGTTGATTTTACCCAATCCAAAATATTTACTTTGGGGGTGGGCAAAGTACCAGCCGCTGACGGAGGCAGCGGGCAGCATGGCCATGGATTCTGTGAGGGTAATTTGGGCCGATTCTGGTGCTTTGAGCAGGTTGAACAACGCGGATTTTTCTGTGTGGTCAGGGCAGGCTGGGTAGCCGGGCGCAGGCCGGATGCCCTGGTACTTCTCACGGATTAAATCTTCATTGCTCAATGCCGATTCTTGGGCGTAGCCCCAGAATTGGGTTCTCACCAATTGGTGTAATTTCTCTGCAAAGCTCTCAGCCAAACGATCGGCAAGGGCTTTGGCCATGATGGACTGATAATCGTCGTGTTGCGCTTCAAATTGGGCTACAATGGGCTCTAGTCCGATGCCAGCGGTTACAGCAAAACCGCCAAAGTAATCCACTTGGTCGTCGGCAATGAAATCGCACAGAGAAAGGTTGGGAATTCCCCCTGCCATCTTGCGTTGTTGTCGCAGGAAATGGAAGGTTTCAAGCGCATTTTTGCCCGTTTTGTCTTGTTCTGCATTGGCCTTTGTGGCGTAAACAGCCACATCCTCACCCCACTTTTTGGCGGGCAGAATATACCAAACCCCTTGGGCTTTCAGTGAAGCGTTGTTCACCAGGTCATGGAGCATGGATTGTGCATCGGCCAGCAATTTTTTGGCTTCTGTACCCACGATGGGGTCCTCCAGAATGGCTGGGTATTGTCCGGCGAGCTCCCAGGTTTGAAAGAAGGGGGTCCAGTCGATGGTGTCAACCAATTCCGCCAATGGCATTTCTACGGTGTGTATGCCGGTGGTTTTGGGTTCTACCACTTGACCATCGTGTTGCCAGCGGTTGGCGATGGCTTCTTCCAGGGTGATGAGATCTTTCGTTGACTGTCGTTTCGCGTGATTTTCAGCCAACGCGGTATATTCTTCTTGAATTTTTTGGGCGAAGGCTTCTTTGGTATCCTCACCGAGGAGGCTACCGGCCACAGGCACCGATCTTGAGGCGTCTAAGACATGCACAATGGGGTGACTATATTCTGGAGCGATTTTTACGGCCGTATGAATGCGTGAAGTGGTGGCACCGCCAATGAGCAGTGGGGTAGACATGCCACGGCGTTTCATCTCTTTGGCCACGTGCACCATTTCATCGAGGCTGGGGGTAATCAACCCTGAAAGTCCGATGATATCGGCTCCCCACGATTGGGCCTCATCGAGGATTTTATCGGCGGGAACCATGACCCCGATGTCTTTGATTTCGTAATTGTTGCAAGCCAATACCACACCTACAATGTTTTTGCCGATGTCGTGCACATCGCCCTTCACGGTGGCCATGAGGATTTTTCCTTGGGGTTTGGCGTTGGGGTTTAGGGCTTTTTGCGCTTCGAGGTAGGGTTGAAGGTAGGCCACGGATTTTTTCATGACACGGGCGCTCTTCACCACTTGGGGCAGGAACATTTTTCCAGCACCAAACAAATCACCCACATGGTTCATGCCATCCATGAGTGGCCCTTCAATCACGTGTAGGGCGTCGTTGTATTTTTGAAAGGCTTCCTCGGTATCATCGTCGATGAATTCGGTAATGCCTTTCACCAAACTATGGCTCAAGCGCTCCTCCACGGTGCCCAGTCGCCAAGCTTGGGTTTCTTCGGCTTTTTCCTCTTTTTTTCCTTTGAATTGGTCGGCAAATTGGACCAATCGCTCAGTGGCATCCGAACGTCGGTTAAGCAAAACATCCTCAACATAGGTTAGGAGGTCTTTGGGGATTTCGTCGTACACTTCCACCATACCCGCGTTCACGATGCCCATATCCAGTCCTGCTCCAATGGCGTGGTATAAGAAGGCCGAGTGCATGGCTTCGCGCACACGATCATTTCCTCTGAAAGAGAAGCTGATGTTGGAGACCCCACCCGAAACTTTGGCACCGGGCAGGTTTTGTTTGATCCAGCGCGTGGCTTCGATGAAATCTACGGCGTAGTTGTTGTGCTCGTCGATTCCGGTAGCCACGGTGAGGATGTTGGGGTCGAAGATGATGTCGTTGACAGGAAAACCAATCGACTTCAAAATCGTATAACTGCGTTCACAAACGGCGATTTTGCGCTCGAAACTATCGGCCTGTCCGGTTTCATCAAATGCCATTACTACCACTGCAGCTCCATAGCGGTGCACGAGTTTGGCTTTTTGAATGAAGGCCTCTTCCCCGTCTTTAAGGGAGATGGAATTCACGATGCCTTTTCCTTGTAGGCACTTCAAAC
>JALQWO010000259.1 GCA_023258655.1 Bacteroidia bacterium | reverse complement strand
ACGCATTGGATTTTCCGGGGGATTGCATTTCGCGGAGAGCCACGTGTTTGATACGGTTTACAAAACCATGCAAACGGCCATGCGGCGGGGCGATGGTGGCGACATCCCAGAAAACAACATCGAAGCGCTCATCGCAGCCCAAAAACGATGGCCAGCATTGGATAGTTTCATCATGATTGCCGACAACAATGCCCCCATCAAGGACATCTCACTGATCAAACAAGTGACAAAGCCCGTGAACATCATTTTGTGCGGCGTGAACGACAAAATCCACCCCCATTACGTTGAGCTTGCTGCCAAAACCAACGGCAGAATTTATACCCTGGAAGCGGAAATTACCGATCTCAACAAATTAAAATTGGGCGGCAGAATCGATATCGGGAAATCGGTTTATGAATACCGCAAGGAAGGTTTGGTAAGAATATTTGACTATTAGCATTTTATGTCCACACAAGAACCCATAGAAACAGACATCATCATCATCGGCGCAGGTCCCGTTGGCCTGTTTACCGTTTTCGAAGCTGGACTCCTCAAATTGCGTTGCCATTTGATTGATGCATTGGCGCAACCCGGTGGACAATTGACAGAAATTTACCCCAAGAAACCCATCTACGATATCCCCGGATTTCCTGAAGTCTTGGCGGGTGATTTGATAGACAATCTCATGAAGCAAGCAGAACCCTTCAAACCGGGTTTTACCTTGGGAGAAAGAGCCGAAAAAATCGAACAGCTGGACGACAATAAATTCCGTGTCACCACGGATCATGGCACGGTTCACGTGGCACCCAACATCGCCATCGCTGGTGGATTGGGTTGCTTTGAACCGCGAAAGCCCCCCATTGCAACCATTGGAGATTACGAAAACAAAGGGATCGATTACATCATCAAAGACCCTGAAAAATTCCGCAACAAACGGGTGGTGATTGCCGGGGGTGGAGACTCTGCCTTGGATTGGACGATTTTTCTGAAAGATGTAGCCGCCGAAGTGACCATCATTCATCGCAGAACCCAGTTCCGCGGTCACCTAGATTCTGTGCAGAAAGTCATGGATATGGACGCGCGCAAAGAAATTCAGTTGATCGTGAACAGCGAGGTAGTAGAATTAAAATCGAACAGCGACGGAACACAGTTGGGCGCCGTTGGCATTGCCACAGACGGTGTTGAAGGCTTGAAATGGGTAGACTGTGATTATTTTCTTCCACTTTTTGGACTATCGCCCAAGCTCGGCCCCATTGCGGATTGGGGATTGAACATAGACAAAGCCGCCATTGAGGTAAACACCTTCGATTACAGCACCAATATTCCAGGGATTTATGCTATCGGCGATATCAACACCTATCCGGGAAAATTGAAGTTGATATTGTGCGGATTCCATGAGGCCACCCTGATGGTTCAAAGTGCATTCAAGCGCATTTACCCCAACAAAAACAATGTCTTAAAATATACAACCGTAAACGGAGTACAAGGATTCTGATGCTAACCCTGTTGCTATTTCATCGCGTAATCAAATGGATCCTTAGACTGATTCTGGCCTTCATCGCGCTGTCGCTGTTGTGGGTTGTGGCTTACCGTTTTATCAATCCGCCGACTACGGCATTGATGAATAGTCGGAGCGAAACGTACGACATCGAATGTTCTCAGCAGTGGGTTGATTATGAAAACATTGGCAATAACATCAAAATGGCCGTCATCTGTGGGGAAGACCAACGATTCAAGGAGCATTATGGATTTGATTTCAAAGCCATTCAAAAAGCCATAGAACACAACATGGGCGGCGGAAAAGTGAGAGGGGCGAGCACCATCTCCCAACAAACAGCCAAAAACGTATTCCTCTGGGAAGGAAGATCTTGGGTGAGGAAAGGATTGGAAGTCTGGTTTACTGCGCTCATAGAGTTGTTATGGGGTAAAGAACGCATACTGGAAGTATACCTAAACATCAT
>JALQWO010000258.1 GCA_023258655.1 Bacteroidia bacterium | reverse complement strand
CCTTTGGTCATTATTGGTTTGAAAAAACCTACTATTCCCTTGATGGGAAAAATAATCCAGAAATCCGACGTTTTAATTTTGGCCCAACGGTTGGCATTGCTTTTCGTCCGTTTCAGGTTGGCAAAATTAATCTACGATGCAGATACGACATTAGCTCTACTATTGGCGGTGAATTGAGGTCTGGAATGGGATTCTCCAATTTGAGACAACGTTTTACCCTGAGTGTGGTTTGGGATAAACAAAAGTGATTCGAAGCGAGCGAATTGTCTATGCAATAGCAAATTCCAACATACATTGCGTTACAATTCTGGGCGATATTTCTGTGATTTACGATGCCCATGCCTTTTGGACAGCCGAATTGCCAAAGAATTTCAGTGGGGTTGGGTCCTTTCCATACCACAGAAGCCCCTTGTAGCCAAGTGTAAGCATAGCCGCCATTGTGTTGTACCAAACCTCCGGCTGGGGCATAGCCCAAATTAAACGCCATCCATTCCTCCAAGTTTTTCTGTTGCAATCGCGGATTGGTTTGGGTCTGAATCTTGCGTTCCCGGGTCTCAAAACCACCATCCACGGGGTCGTATTTCTGCGCGATCAACGGCATCGCCATAAATCCCAACAATTGAAACAATGGTATCCAAAAAATCCTCACGACACTAATAACTCCAAAGTGGGGAATTTATTTGATGAATCGATCCATTACCCATTCGTATGCCAATACAAATATCTACGTGCCACCTCCTCCATCGTGCACTGGTTTTTCTCCATCAAACTCATGCGCTGATTGCGCACCGTGTACTTGGATTTATGTGTTTCTTGCGATAGTTCGATGCTCGATTTTCCCGCAATCTGACCCAATATCACATCTTCCTCGGCATGCGTAAAAATCACTTGTGGTATTTGTTCATCTGCCGATGTTTGTCGATCTAGGAACTGCCTAGTAATAGAACAATAAAACGATTGACTTGACAACAAAGCTCTCAACCCCGACAGCACATCGGGAATGGGTGCGGTCTTCGACACAAAACACGTCATTCCATGATTGCGGCCAAAATCGATGATGTAATAATTCACATGGCTGGTATAAACCAAGTAAGGAATTTTTTGAGCGGCACACAGCGACAGCACTTCTAGTTGTTTCCGACTATCGATTTGGATATCCGTAATCACAAAATCAGGCTGTTCAACCGCTATCGCCTTCAACGATTCTACCAATTCTGTATAAAATAAAATGGAACCTTCAAATTGTAGGTCAGACAGTAGCGCCTGAAACACCAGGTGAATGCTGGGATGATCATCAAGAATCAACAACTTCATACGGTGGCTTTCAGGGGAAATTCGAGGATTTTTTGAATATACCCATTTTTCGACTCACTGCGCAGTTTTGCGGAAATCAAATTCATGCGTTCTTCAATGACATATTTACCACGACCAATGCGTTGGTCCGTTTTACGATGAACACCCCATTTGTTTTGAGGCGCTTCGGCATAGGAAAACGATACATATCCCTTTGAGACCTCCTGTTCATCAAAAACACAAACAATAACCGATTGCGGTTTTGCGTGAGCGATGATGTTCGATAACATTTCTTGGATGATGCGATACAGCTGATGTAACTGAATCTGAGCTATTCGTTGATCAAACTCCACGTCCATGATGACTTTCGTCTCTGGGGTTGTCATTTCATTCGCCAGATTATTCAGTGAATTTTTGAGGTTATTCGATAACAGCTCTTTGGGATAGACATACTCCACCACATTGCGCAATTCATGATGAAACAGGTTCAATTCCGAAAGGCTCCGTTCTATTACCGGTGCAACTGCGCTGTTGTGGTTGGCGTTCAAACTCAACTGCAATTCTGTTTTTATTTTCACCAATTTACCGGCCACAAAATCATGTAAATCATTGGCGATGCGCTTCCTTTCGTTCTCTACTTCTTGAAATTGGAGGCGTTTATATCGACGGAAGACGCGACGAAATTTCATCAACCGGATATACGTCA
>JALQWO010000257.1 GCA_023258655.1 Bacteroidia bacterium | reverse complement strand
CCGGATGTATACGAAGGCAGTCCCAATCGCACCACGCTTTACATGGCAACTGTGGTTAAAATTGCCGCATTTGTGGCGTTTTATCGTTTTCTTAATACGTTCAGCGGCATTGCAGATGCCTGGAAAGGATGGATGTCGGTGCTGGGTGCCACCACCATATTGTGGGGTAATTTGGCGGCATTAAAGCAATCTTCGGTGAAGCGAACACTGGCGTTCAGTAGTATCGCTCACGCAGGTTATTTGGTGATGTTCTTGTTGATGGCCGACGGAACCAATACGTGGATATTGTGGTTCTATGGAACGGCTTATGCCCTGGCTAGCATTTTGGTGTTCTCCATTGCCAATCAGTTAACGCAAGAAGGGGAAAACGGTTTTGCCGCGTTTGACGGTTTGGCTAAAAAATCTCCATTGGCAGGCATCGCTTTGGCTGTGGGTGTTTTGTCGATGGCGGGAATCCCTGTGAGTGCCGGGTTCAATGCCAAGTTCTACTTGTTTTCATTCGCTTGGCAACACATGCCTTGGTTGGTGGGTGTAGGTCTTTTGGGATCAGCCATCAGCGTTGGATACTATTTCAAGTTCTTCAAGCATGCTTTCATGAATCCCGCGAAGAATGAAGTTTCAATCGCGGATCGTGGATTGTTGGCTGTGTTGGCCGTGCTGATATTGCTGTTGGGAGCGTTGCCCTGGACAGTATTGAACTGGATTTATTGAGATTGAATGGTTGGGTCCTAAAATCGGACACCAAATCGGTACACCAATGCCCCAAAAGGCATCGCCCGTGAAAAATCACCATTGACGGATAATCCGATGGAACCCCAGCTTGTCATGGACTCATCGTATGCATATCCAATCAAGAAAATCGGACTACTCACCCAATCACGTTGGTTGTTGTCGAAAACAAATGTATTGATGCTTCGGTATTCCGCCTGAAAAAAGATTTTGTTGAAGGCAATGCGGGAGAATCCAAATACACCGCCCATGCCGGTAGCATTATAAAGTCCCAAATTCAAGCCACCGCCTAAAAACAATCGATCATTCAGGCTAACCCCAGCTTGTGGGTCGAATGATAAAAATAACGCGTATTGACTCCCGTTGGTCATGAATTCCACGGCTTTATAGAGTTCGGCATTGCGCATCAAACTTGGTTTTTCCTCATAATCATCGACCAAACTGTCATTGGTTTTTCGCTTTCGATCACTTTCAGAAGAGGCACCGTTTTCTTGTTTGGTTTCACCATTCAATCCATCGTATTGGCCATAGCAAAACTGACTCACAAAGAAGAGGATAAAAACTGTAAAACCTTTGGCCTGAAACATGGGGTATCGCTTGTTTACCCGCAATTATACGCGTAAAATTGTAACTGTAAAGGCCCATTATGTCAAAGATTCATAATTTCTCTGCAGGTCCGTCAATTTTGGCAGAGAGTGCTTTCGAAAAGAGCATACAGGACATTCGCAATTTTGCTGGAACAGGTTTGAGTATTTTAGAGGTTTCACACCGGGGTAAGGAGTTTGAAAAAGTGATGGCAGATACTGCCCAACTGGTGAGGGATTTGTTGTCCGTGCCTGACAATTATGATGTTTTGTTTTTGCAAGGTGGTGCCAGTACGCAGTTTTTTCAGATCCCATTGAATTTTTTGAAAACTAAGGCCGCGTATACCCAAACCGGTACGTGGGCTAGCAGAGCCATCGTGGAGGCGCAAGGATATGGCGAAGCCGAAGTTTTGGGATCGAGCAAATCCGCGAATTTCTCGTTCATACCCAAAGATTACACCGTTCCTGCTGATGCAGATTATTTCCATTGCACCAGCAATAACACCATTTTTGGTACCCAAATGAAATCATACCCCAACTGTGGTGACGTGCCGCTGATTTGCGATATGAGTTCTGATATTTTTTCTAAACCCGTAGATGTCTCTAAGTTCGCCATGATTTATGCCGGTGCACAAAAGAATATGGGTCCAGCCGGTGTTACCCTGGTAATCATTCGCAAGGACATGTATAGCCG
>JALQWO010000256.1 GCA_023258655.1 Bacteroidia bacterium | reverse complement strand
GAAGCAGGCGAAATTGCTGGTAGTGGAGGGTACTTTGTATCCCTTGCTCACCCGTTTAAAAAATGGGGGACTGCTCAGTTATCGGTGGGAAGAATCCAAATCAGGACCACCGCGGAAATATTTTGAATTAACGCCGGAGGGACAGTCCTTTTTATCCTCGTTACAGGCCACCTGGACCGAGTTGCAATTCGCCGTTGAGCATGTCTCGCAAAATCCCGAATCGGCATCGGCAAAATAGAAATCAATACATCAAACAGAAAACCCATCATAACCCATGAACCGCATTATTTCAGCCAACATCAATGGATTTGTATTTCAGATCGACGAAGTCGCGTACGACCGATTGAAGCAATATTTGGAGTCGCTCCGCCTCCGAATCAGCGAAAAGGAGGTCTATGACGACATTGAAAACCGGATTGCCGAGTTGTTTAGCCATCAGTTGAATTCGGGGGCGCCGGCCATTTTTATCAATCAGGTGGAGGATGTCATTGCCCAGGTGGGGTCGGCCGAGGAGTTGGGCGATGCCATGGATAGCGTGGACGGCGATGGGGCGTTGGGGGATGCGGCGACGTCTACATCGGCTACATCGTCTGCGATGGGCGGTGATTATGCCAAGCGTTTGTATCGCAACGAGGACGATGTGGTGGTGTATGGTGTATGCAGTGGGATTGCGGCGTATTTCGGTTGGGATCCGGTGTTTGTGCGGGCGGCGTTTGGGATTTTGGCTTTTGCTTCGTTTGGAACGGTGATTTTGGTGTATGTCTTTTTGATGGTCATCATTCCTGCGGCGAGCACGCCGGCGGAGAAATTGCAGATGCGGGGGGAGCCGGTGAATTTCGACAATTTGGCCAAGGTGGTGGATCAAAATGTGCGTTCGGCGATGGAAAACGTAAAGCCCCGCGCGAAGCGCGGGCTGGGCAAAACCGGGAGGCTCGCGGTAAAAGTGTTGGCCGCCATTGCTTTGGTGGCTTTGTTCTCGATTATTGTCCCTTCGGTCATCGGCGCGGTGCTATCGGCCGGTATGCTCGCGTTTGTGTTTGACGCCTTCTATGATTATTTCTTGTTGGGGTATACCTATTTGTTTGGTACGATCGTGGCTATCTGTGTGGTGGTTTTGGTGCCTTTGATTCAGATGATTTACGGGTTGATTCGCGTATTGGTCAATGGAAAGCGGATGAGTCCTTTCTTGCGCTGGCCTTTGAATGTGTCGTTCTGGATTGCCTTGGTATTTCTCACCGTGAAATCGGTAGAAATCGGTCGCGGATTTTCCACTTCTGCCTCGGTGAATGTGGTGAAACCTTGCGAACAATTAGACAGTAGCAAAACGATTACCGTGAGAACGGAAGCGGTTCCTATGAAATGGGAGGCGGGTGAGGATGGTCCCACGCGGGAAGAATTGGAGGCTACCTTGAACGATGCCGACATTGAAATTACGGTCAACGGCCGCTCACATCGCGAAGATGGTCGGGATTTCTACGACCTTATGGTCAACCGGGCCAGTAATGATGTGTCGTTAACCATCGCCAACACATTGGAGAATAAGCCCTTTGTTACTGTTTACAAGCGCAGTAGGGGCAGTCGAAAAACGGCGGTATCGAATGCGGCGGGATTGCGTTACGAAGTGCGATGGGACTCTACCACGTTGGTTTTACCCGATGTGTTGATTTTGGGTAAAAATGCGCCTTGGCGAAATCCTGAGGTGGAGGTGGTATTGCATTTGCCGGTGGGATACACGGCCAACATCGACCGCAGTTGTAAAGACCTGATTTCTTACGCGAACGATCAGTATTTGGGGTTGGATGAAATGGAAACGGGCTATGCCCGTGTGAAGTCGACCGACGGTGGCATCGAGATGATTTTGCCTTAAATTGAGTAAATTGCCATACTTATGAAGCACATCGCAATGGCTTTGGGTATGGTTTGTTTATCAAACTTGGCCATCGCCCAAACCAAAGGTACTTGGCAACAAGAGGTCAATTATACCCTCAAGGTAACCCTGGATGACCAATCGCATATGCTGCGTG
>JALQWO010000255.1 GCA_023258655.1 Bacteroidia bacterium | reverse complement strand
GTTACTGCGTTTTGACGCATGGCGTATACTTGTAATACACGTTCACGGTTGGCATTCTTTTTCTTGGCATTGCGGGTCACATAAATAAATCCTGTGTTTGGATCCACAAAGCTTACATGTTGGTGAGAAACCGATTTGTTATTGGTTATCTCTTTGCCCGTTCCTAAAAAACTGTCGGAATACGGAGCCCTATAAATTTGATAATAGGGTTGTTCATGCCACAAAGAAGTTGATTTTTTCAGTCCTTTTTCAATGTGGGTTGAATAATACGCATTCCCCTTTTTATCAGGAACCATGGCATATTCACCCAATTGGCTATTACTTAAAAATGGTTTCACTGAGTAATACACAGAAAAATCATTCTCTGTCCAATAGGATTCTGCACCCGCATTTTGATCAATAAATTCTTGGCTCAATTCATTGAAAAATGGCTTACCTGAGTACTCCGTTGATTTTAAGACCAACAACAAGCTATCCGATAATGCATAATTTTCTACTTTACGCGCCGACAACGCATAACAAAGTTTATCAAAAGCATCTGTTTGCGCGCCATACGTTGTAAACAACTCTGAATACGCCTCAAATGCCAATTGATTGTTTTCAACTTGGGCATGCGAAAAAGCCAATGCACGCTGATTGGGGTAATCAGCTATTTTGGATATGGCCTTGCCATTGTTTTTATCTATGATACCCGCATAGTTGTAGGTGTAGATATCATTGGCCAACTTTTTCTGCGCCTGCAGATTCGTTACCAAACCAATGGAGAAAACGAAAAGAATCGCGAGGGATTTTAATGACTTCATTGTTCTTGCTCTTTGTAAATTAGAAATAACGTGGGACTTTAACTCGACTGTTTTCTTTGGGAGAAATCATGTATTGGATTCCTATTTCATGCGAACCCCTAACATATTCATTCAATGGCGATGTCTTACTGTCAAAAGAATACACAAGGTTGAAGCTTGGATTCAACTTTACCATGGTCATAAATCCAATATCTCCACCCGTGCGGAAAAATCCACCTATTGACCCAAAATCTTTGTAGATCAGATGCAAATTAAAATCTGCTTGCATTGGTGTTCCATTGACAAATTTGACCTGGGTTGTGGGTTTCAATTTTAAATCATCCGACAAATCGAAAACCGCACCCGCGATAGCGTAGTAATGCATTTGACTCACGTAATCCAAATTCACACCATTTGGGGCTGTTCTACCTTTCGTGAAAACCATCCTTGGAGAGCTTACGGCGGCAAAGTACTTATCACTATACAAGTAAATACCAAATCCGGTCATTGGTGCAGTAATTGAATAATCATTATTGTTAAAGGTAACATCGGTGGGGTTTTGCAATTGTAGTTTCGACAACTCCGCAGAGTAATTAAAAGCGCCCAAACGCAAACCCACGGCCAAACGCAAATTGCGGGCGATTTCCTTGTGGTAAGCAATGTTTGCCGCGATTTCCGTCTCCGCAAAGGGTGAAGCCACTGCAAACTTTCCAATTTTTCCCGTTTGAACATTCATTCCAACAGCAAAATCCCTGAAAGCAGGTGCTTGTGACACGGGTGAGTGCACAGCCAAACTTTGATAATTGGGTGCACCGGGGTAGGTAGCCCATTGTGTACGGTTTAATGCACTTGCCACCAAAGTGCGCTTAGAGCCGGCATAAGCCGGGTTCATAGCCAGCGAGTTAAAATCATAGTGGGTGTACATTTGCTCTTGTTGAGCGAAAATGGGCGCAGTCAATGCCAATGCGGCGGTCAATGCCCAATTCAACTTATTTTTTATCATGAATTTCATGTTTATTCTCTAAAATTAGTTTTTGATGTAAATATTTCTATCGACTGTAGTTGATCCGTATTTGAACACGATGTAGTAAACTCCTTCGGGGAGCGCGTCACCTGTAGTACCTACACCATTCCAATCATTCTTGTAAGCACCTGATGATTCATAGACAACTTGACCCCAACGATTGAATACAAGCAAGGTGGCTTGAGAGAACACTTTTGCTTTCAATCCACGGATGTACAGAACATCATTCACATTATCCCCATTGGGTGAAATCCC
>JALQWO010000254.1 GCA_023258655.1 Bacteroidia bacterium | reverse complement strand
TATCACCATCCACTAGTTCACAAATAGCTTTATAGTGAGCAGCAATAGCTTCTTCCCCTTTTACGCCTACTTGAGCCATTAAAGATGGATTGGTGGTAACGCCGTCTAAGATTCCTAAGTCGTTTGCTTCTTTGATTTGTGCCAAGTTGGCGGTATCGATGAAAAACTTCATGCTACGAAGTTAGCCCTCAATTGGAGTGGTTGGTAAGCCATCGTTCCACATTTTTTACACGATTTGTTGTTCACGTAGGTCCTTTGTTGTTGTTCGCTTGTTGAATTTAGGGATTGAAAATCAAACAATTATGGAGATGGGTGGTTTGTTGTAACAGGAACTTTGCAAAAACAATACGATTATATCATCCAAGGCGCGGGGGCATCAGGCCTTTGGTTGGCGTATTGGATGCAGGAGTTGGGATTGTTAAAATCGCATCACTTGCTTGTAATTGAAGGTATAGAAACCAAGGGGAATGATCGTACATGGTGCTTTTGGACTCCGGAAAATGTGAAAGAATTTCCATTTGTGAATAGGCATTGGTCATCCCTCATGATTCGGGGAAATGCCCAACGCATTGATCCTTTTCAATATTGCCATGCTCGAAGTGAATCGTTTTATGGTTGGGTGAAGGCGAAACTCGCGGGCAATGCCCATGTTCATTGGTCAAGTGAATGGGTGAGGGCGGCGACTCAAGAGGGAAGTCAGGTGTCGGTAGTTACCGATGCTTGTAGATACCAATCCCAGTATTTTTTTCGAAGTGGACAGATGGATGAAGGTCAAGAAAATACAACCATTGCATTGTGGCAGTCTTTTGTGGGCTGGCGCATCAAGTTTCGTCAAGGAGGTTGGGATGATGGGGCCGCCACTTTGATGGATTTTTCCATTCCGCAAGCGGGTACCACCCGATTTCTTTATGTTCTTCCCATTTCTGAAACGGAGGGTTTGGTGGAGGTGACACAATTTCACAGTGAGAAATTGGCTCGTTCTGAGGGGGAGGCCATCCTAGAACACGTTTGTGCAGAGCGAAATTGGAATTATGACATAGAGGAGGTGGAGTGCGATGCCATACCCATGAGTTCCTTTTTCAATCAGAAACAGTCCCACAACACTTCGGGCAACAGAATAATCTCCATCGGTGTGTATGCCGGTGCACTCAAACCCACAACGGGATATGGCTTTTTGGCGATGCGTGAACACGGCCGTTCATTGGCCTTGGCTTTGCAACAGAAACAACTGCTGCCCAAGATTTTTCGGAAAGCCCGGTTTCGGTTTTATGATGCGTTATTGCTGCAGATGTTGACCCATACGCCTTATCGGGGCAAGGCCATTTTTGAACGATTGTTTTCCAAACAGCCTGCGCATCGGGTGCTGAAATTTTTGGATGAGAAAACATCTATTTGGGAAGAAATACGCATTTTCTCGCGTTTGCAAGTATCTTGGTTCCTGAAAGCCCTCGTCACGCATGTCCGATCATAATCCACAACTGGCTTCTGTAAATCATCGATTTTTTTGGGGACAAATCTTGGTTCAAGTTTTGTTGATTTTTTTGGCTTTGTCTCAGGCCAAAGGGGCTCATGAGATGTTATCGGTTTTCGCCATATCGGCCTTGGTGTTAATCGGTGTGCCTCATGGCGGGAACGACTATTTTTATCGTCCCGACAAATCACTTAGGGGCTCTTTGAAATTCTTGTTTTTTTACCTGGGATGCATGGGGCTTTACGCTTGCCTTTGGCAGTGGTTGCCACTGTTGTCGCTGCTGTTGTTTTTGGTCATTTCGATGCATCATTTTGGACAGTCCAATTTTCTGTCGGACCGCTGGACCGCTCCGGAGTCATTGCTGTGGGGTTGTTGGTTGTTGGTATTTCCCATGGTGAGGCATCTGGAGGAGGCCTTGGGGATATTTGCCCAAATGATGGGAGGAGTTGAAAAGGGATTTCATGATCCGGTATTGGGCGATGCGAACTTGTTCATTGCCTCGGTTTGTTTTGGTGTTTTGTACGGTTGGGTGTTGTGGAAACGCCGCATTGAACACCGTTGGCAATTCCTATTACAATGGGCATTGGTGACGTTAT
>JALQWO010000253.1 GCA_023258655.1 Bacteroidia bacterium | reverse complement strand
ATATAAATATCCCGATCCGCAATGGTTTTCTACAAAGGTAGATTATTCAACGGGCTTCTCTTCTTTGGTGGCTGCAGGAATCGACTTCTTTCGGTGGAAGGTTTCAAATTCCCGACGATACACCACACCGCCACCCAAGGTATTGCCCGACACTCCGTTTGTGGTTGTGCTACCCTGTTGTAATAACACATTGTTACTGCGAGAAAACATCTTCAAACGCCAGTTCTCATTGCGTGTCATGTACTCCAAATTGAAGTTAAACGGAACAGCCACCGAGTTCACCAGCATCGCCATGGTGGGATCGTAGTTGAGATCGAGTCGTAAACGCTCAGACAAAAACCACTCACTATTGACGAATACCTGCGCATTACTGGCGGTACCACTTCTACTTCGCACATCGGCCACATTCACTTGAATCCGCGTGGGAATTCCATATTTTGCAAATAGGTCATTCATGACCGAAGAGGCGATATTCGATACACTATTTCCCGCTACCCCAGCCCCACTAATCACATTACCGGCCGTGGGATTTCCACTAGAAAACGAAGGGGGCAAGAAATTGCCAAAAATCAACAAGGCTACAGACTGTCGCATCACTTCATCTTTGTCTTGCCTGATTCGCTGAATTACGGCATTCACCTCGCTGTTACTGCCGGTACTATTGGCCAATTCGGGCGCCTGTAAATCAAAGCCGATTTGGGGACGCAACAAACTTCCCGAGATATTCAAAATACTCACAATCAAGGTAGGTGGATAGGTAGCCCCGGAGGCGCCGCCCGAGGTGAGCATCAACTGGGCTGGAGAAATCCGTTTCTCCAATCTGCCCGATAGGGCCAAATTCGCGTTATATGGATCACCAACCCACGTAATTTTCCCGCCCTCATCAAGAGAAATTCGCTGGGTAAGCACATTGATTCCAGGCAAAGAAAACACATACTCCCCAGACTTAATCGTATACTGCCCATTCAAATAAAATCGCTCCCGATCATCGTAGAGAATGCGGATATCACCCGTTCCACGTCCGCGAATCAAATCGCCCAACCGTCGATCAATTAAAAACTCCGCTTCCAGTTCCGGATTCGCATGTACAATGATTTCTATGTTACCCAATCCGCTGCTTGTTGTCTCCTTTGTTTTGCTCATCACCTGTCCAAAATGATTCCGGAAAGTCATGTTCCCCGCCACCGATGTAGTACTCAGTGTCGGATAAAGAATACTCAGCTTACTGTTTTTACCAGGCGCCATATCCACCTTGATATTGACTTTATTGATCGGACCAGAAATTCGGCATGTCCCAGTGCCCCAGGCCGTTCCAAAAAACAAATCATTGTCCTCCTCGGTGGTCTGTATCACACGAATATTCTTGGCATCATAAACGTTGAGATCCAAAGCCAAGTCCCTAAAATTGTTGTGCGTAAACGCAAATGTAGCCTTCGCCGTTCCCTTTTTGGCCGTACCGTAGACCAGGATAGGCTCGGCAGTGAATATCCCATTCGACCGCACTTGAAACGAAGCATCAAAATGATATTTTGTCTTCAAATAATCCACCCCCAACGTTACACCTCGGGCATTCAAATTGCCTTGCATGACCAAATTCTTCAAGGGGCCAACCATTCTCACCCGTCCGTCAACCGACCCCGCTTCCGTTGTGATAATTCCCTTCAAAAAAGGTTGTAGCACATTCACCGATGTTTTCAGCGGAATATCTGCCATCGCATCCAGCACCGGTTGATCTTGATTCAAATCCAAAGTACCCAAAAAGGCAAATTCTTTCAGCGCACCTTTTCTACCCGTCAATGCCAAGTTGAGTATCCCCGATTGCTGCCCTTCCGAAAAATTGGCTTCAAAACTTCCATAATGATACCCCAAATACGTTAGGTCGTTCAAATAATTTTGTCCAAAAAGTTGAAAGCGCCCCAAAGCCGCTGCGATTCTCACTTTGCCACCCAGGTGAAAATTTAGGCTATCGAACGTGCCCTCTGGAAAAAATGGCGACAACAATTCAGGGGTAATGTTGCCCAATTCTACGGTAAAGGTATCGAGATTGCTGGGCCCCAACATACCATACATTTCCAAGAAATGACGTTGAC
>JALQWO010000252.1 GCA_023258655.1 Bacteroidia bacterium | reverse complement strand
GAACAATTTGCTATAATCGGCATACAGCGCATAACTCCCGCTGGCGATGATTTCAGCACACAGTGACTCTGCTTTGCCATAGCGCTTGCGGTACAAAGATGATTTTGCCAATAGCGCTTTTGCGGCGCCTGATGTTACACGACCGGCTTGGTCGGATAGATAACTCGCGGGCAGAACCGTAGCGGCAAATTCCAAATCGGCATCGATGAAATCGTATACTTGATCTGCTGTAGCGCGGTAATTGAGCGCTTCTATTTCTGCTGCGGTTTTGGGCACTTTGGGAATGAGTGGAACGCCGCCGAAACTGCGCACCAAGTTCCAGTAAAAATAGGCACGCAAAAAACGCGACTCACCCATCAATCGCTCGCGCAAACTGGAATTGATATCCAAGGTGGGCAACATGTCGATGGCTTTGTTCGCCCGTGCGATTCCCTCGTAATTGGATTCCCAAACTTCGCCAAAACTCAAGGATGTTGGACTCCAACTGAGTTTGTCGAACTGGTCTTTGTCGGTCCCGGTATCCCCTGGATCGCTGCCTTTTTCTCCTTCGTCTGAAGCAATAGAAGTCATTCCGAGCCAAGAAAAGCTATGCTGCTGCCAATCGTAAAGTTTGCTGTAAATCGCGGTTACCAATTCCTGTGCGGCATTGGCCGTGGAATTGAAGTAATCATCGGGCGTTTGAACGCGGGGTGTTTCGTCCAAGAAACTCTTCCTGCATCCGGTAAAGGCGATGCCCAACGAGGCGAAGGCCAAGGTGCCAAGGGCGATGGTTTTCGCGGTTTTCAATGAGGTCATATTGCGTTGGAATTTCATGGGTTAGAATTGGATTGACAAGCCAGTGAGGAAAGTGGATGATGTGGGATAGATGTCGAGCTCGATACCCGCTTCTGCCGGACTTCCGGGCAATTCCGCACTGAAGCCACTGAATTTTTTCCAAGTCAAAGCATTTTGTGCGGTGATAAAGAACCGGTAGCCTTGCACTTTGGATTTCTTGGCGATGCGGGCAGGCAAGTTGTAGCCCAACGTGAAGTTGTTCAGTCTCACATAACTACCGCTCTCCACGAAATAGTCGGTGGGTTTGGGAACGCCATTGAACGCACGGGGGTTGGTGGTGCTGGGTTTGGTTGGGGTCCAGCGGGCATCGGCCACGGATTTTTCTACGTTGTAGTTTCCGCCATAGCGAACCGTTTTCTTTCCGTTGAAGACCTTGTTGCCGAAATTTCCCAAAATGTCCAGGTTCAAATCCCATTGCTTGTATTTGAAATTGCCATTGATTCCCATGTAACATTTGGGTTGGTAGGATCCCACATAAATGCGGTCGAGATCGTTCAATTTGCCATCGCCGTTTTGGTCAACGATGCGAAAATCGCCCGCTTGCGTGCCCAAAAAATGCGGTGCAGCATCCACTTCGGCCTCGCTTTGGAAAATGCCATTGGTTTCGTAGACCCAGAAACTTCCGATAGGCTGTCCAGCCGCAACCCGCGTGGCAAATTCGCCATTGCGCAAGCTGCCAAAATTGGTGGGAAGTCCACTACCCAAGCCCAACACTTTGTTCTGGTTTAAGGTGGCATTGGCGCCAATGCTGTAATTGAATTTGCCTTTGCTGTTCTTGTTGTATCGCAAAGAAACCTCGATGCCTCGGTTCAAAATGTCGGCGGCGTTGGTGAGCATGGAATTGTTGTTATCGCCCAATCCGCCAGGCAAAGGAATGTTAAACAAAGCACCCAAAGTCTTCTTGTTGTAGAAGTCAATCACCCCGCTGATGTGCCCGTTGATGGCTTCAAAGTCTATCCCCAAATCAATTTCCTCGGTGGTTTCCCATTTGAGGTTGGGGTCTTTGATTTCTGCGATGGTAGAACCCAACACAACTTGATTGCCAAAAACAGCGCTCAAGCCTGTGCTCAACAGGGTTACGAATTCTGATGGATTGATGCGGTCGTTACCCACACGTCCCCAGCTGCCACGCACCTTAAGCATGTTGATGCTGCGAACATTTTTCATGAAGGATTCGTTGCTGACCATCCATCCCAAACCCACGGAGGGGAAATTGCCCCAGCGATTTTGGGTGGGAAACTTCGATGAACCGTCGCGACGGAAAGACGCATTC
>JALQWO010000251.1 GCA_023258655.1 Bacteroidia bacterium | reverse complement strand
CCAGGGTTCGTCGCGACCAAGGTAAAATGGTGGGTCCTTTGTTGGCGTTGCAAGTGGGCATTGCCGAAAAATTGGTATACTCCAAGATCAAAGCCAAGATGGGCGGTCGTTTAAAGATGTTTGTGAGTGGTGCTGGAGCATTGCCTGTGCATGTGGGTGAGTTTTTTGCCAATTTGGGTATGCGGGTTCAAGAAGGGTATGGGTTGAGTGAAACCAGTCCGTTGGTGACCGTAAACGAATTTGAACGTCAGGTTTATGGTACTGTGGGCAGGGTTGCACCCCGACAGCAGGTGGCCATTCAAGACATTGAAACCAAGAAGATATTGGCTTTGCAGACCTATGATTCTTTCGATCCATCCTATGCGAGTGAGGAGGGTGAAATTTTGGTAAAAGGTCCGAACGTGATGCAGGGCTACTGGAACAGGCCCGAAGCCACAGCGGAAGTTTTCGATGAGGAAGGGTGGTTCCACACGGGTGACATTGGTAAGTTTGATCGGGGTTATTTGAAAATTACCGACCGATTGAAGAATATGCTCAAGACCTCTTTGGGTAAGAATATTTATCCCACGCAAATTGAAAACGTGCTGTTGCGTAGTCCCAAGTTGGAACAAGTGTTTATCATTGGTGATAAGCGAGAGTACTTAACAGCGATCATTCATCCAAACATGGATGAATTGAAGTCGGCATTCGGTGGCAGAAAAGATTACTTCGAGGTAGGAGACCCATTCATTCAGGACGAGGAGATTAAGAAATGGATGCAGGAAGATGTGAAGAAGTTGAGCGAGAATTTGGCCAAATTTGAGCGGATCAAGGATTTTGTTGTAAAACGTGAGCCGTTCAGTGTTGAGGCGGGGGATATGACCATTACGCTCAAAATCAAGCGCAAGGTGGTGATGGAGAAATACGCCGATGAGATTGAAGCGATGTACGCTTAAAAGATTCTGATCCACACATACAGGATCAAAAAGAACCCCAGTTGAATGAGGTACATGGCTCCGGCCATCTTGTTCCGCTGGGGTTTTGTATTGAGGTGAAGCAGCAGCTGGAACAGAAATGCCGCAATGAACCATGCGATGTAGTTCTGGGTGGGGATGATTCCGCGGTGCCATTGCCAAAAATCGTAACGCATGGCCACGGGTTCCAGGAAAAAATCGTATAGGGTCATGAGGCAGGCGCCGAGGAACGAGGCGCCATAGGGGTTGCTGAACCTGCCTGCTAAAAGACTTGAAGTGAAGAAAACCAGCGCCGCCCAATTTAGTCCTATGAGGTAGGGGACGCCCTGCCAACCGCGACCAAGGGTTTTTCCGTAATGGTAACTCCCGAAAATTTTACCCGTACTTACCCCTGCGTATTCCAGGAAGAACCCAAGCACTCCAACAGTAATGATGAGGGCCACGTGTTTGGCTTCCCATTTTTTGTGGAATATCCAAGCAAAAACGAAGGCAGCGATGATGTTATATGGTGTTAGCCAGATAAATGTGGGATTGAGTGAAGGGATCATGAATCCTGCTATACCCACGCAATAAATGATGGCGATGAGGGTGATGAAACGATTTTCTACGTTGTTCATGAAAAGTGATAGGGCAAATGTACCCCCGGGGGAGGATAAAAACATGGGAAAATGCCAACACATACCCGTGGGTATGTTGTTTTTTGCGGTCTTTTTCTAACATGGCCCTAACATTGCACATAAGAGTTGGCGGATTTTGGACGACAAATTATATCGCTTTTTGGGGATGAAATTCGGCTTATTGATACCCGTTTTTTCGTCTTTTTTGGGTCAAAAATCTCACATTTGGGTCGAAATGTTAGGTTTTTTAATGTTTAATCCATTGAAATTCAATGTTTTATTGATTTCAAGTATTTTTTTACATTTTTTTTCAAATTTTCTTTGCAGTTTGTGAAAACGCCTCTATTTTTGCATCACACTTAATAGGAAACAAACAAAATGAAAAAAATCACTTTCGCCGTTGCTGCTTGCGCTATGTTCGCGTTCGCTGCTTGCTCTAACTCAGCTGAAACTGCTGCTAATGATTCAACTGCTACTGATTCTAACGCTGTTGTAGATTCAACTGCTACTGATTCAACTGCTGCTGATTCAACTGCTGCT
>JALQWO010000250.1 GCA_023258655.1 Bacteroidia bacterium | reverse complement strand
TTCAGGTGACCACGGCATCCACGAAGGCACTGGCCTCGGCCGATGTTTGGGTGAGTCCCAACCCCAGCAAGGGTCAGTTTGTGATTCACAGTGCATATAGTGGCGTTGGGCAAGTGCGGGTATTCAATGCGGCTGGACAGGTGATTCACAATGAAAAGGTACAGGCATTGAATGGCCATGTGTTGGATTTGTCGCAACCTGCGGGGGTCTACATTCTGCGTATCGAGACTGAGAATGGAGTTATCAGCCAACGGATTGGCATCTCGGAGTAAGGATTGTAAATTGCGGGAATGATCCGCTTGGAAATAAACCCAATCCGCCGTTTTCTCAAGGCCCATGCGGGCTTGGAAAACGGCGGATTTTTTCGTATATTATGGTTATTCGTTTTGGCGTTTTTTGGTGGTTTACAAGCCGCCGAGGCACAGTCCGAGGCGAAACCCGCATCGCTCGCTTATCAGGGTGTCATCATACCCCAACCCCAGGTTTTTGTTGAGAACCGCGAGGCGGAGGTATTCAATTGGACGTCCTTTCTGCGGGTAAGTATCGATACCCAATTTTCTTCGGAAGAGCGAAAAATCATCGCCCAGCGACTGGAAGAGGCAGTGAGAATTTACCAATTTTCAAAATTCTTCGACAGTGATGTAGTCCGGGTGTTAAAAGGGGGATACGAACAGCGGTTTTTGAGTTTTAAGCCGGGGCTACAACCCATTGGCGAATTGGAACATGGCCAGGCACATCGAAAAAAAATCGCCAAGAAGCGAAAAGCCCACCACTTTCCTGAGATCCGGATCGAGCGCAGATCGGCATCGCCAAATCCCGAGGAAGGCTATCGCCTCGACATCGCCCACGGAAAACCGGCCGGCATCGTATTGCAAGCACAGCATGTACAGGGGGTGATTTGGGGCTTAAGGACCTTGCAGCAATTGGCGGAATACAATCAACGGGGATCGCTGGTTCAAACGCACATTGAGGACTACCCTACTTTTCCCTATCGGGGCATGCACCTGGATGTGAGTCGGCATTTTTATGGCGCGGCCGATGTCAAACGCTACATCGATTGGCTGAGCTTTTACAAATTCAACGTGTTTCATTGGCATTTGTGCGATGACCAGGGCTGGCGATTGGAAATCAAACGGTATCCGAAACTCACGGCTGTGGGGGCCTGGCGGGTAGACCGGAACGACAAACCCTGGCGCACGGCGGTTCCTCAACAAGAGGGCGAAATGGCCAGTTATGGCGGTTATTATACGCAGGACGAAGTGCGCGACATAGTGGCTTATGCAAAAGTGCGTGGCGTGGAGATTATTCCTGAAATTGAGATGCCTGGACATTCATCGGCGGCGTTGGCGGCCTACCCTGATTTGAGCTGTTCGCATTTGCCGCAGACGGTGGTTCCGGGGGGATTTTATCCGAAGGACAATTCCACAGTATATTGTGCGGGGAACGAGGCTACCTTTCGGTTTTTGGAAGGGGTGTTGGACGAGGTGATGATGTTGTTTCCGGATGCTAAGTTCATCCACATTGGTGGCGATGAAGTGGACAAAACCGCTTGGAAAAATTGTTTGTTGTGTCAGCAGCGAATCAAGGTTTTGCGTGATGTGAATAGCGTTGTAGGTCGGCCCGCCGACGGCAACGATGATTGGAGCAAGCCAGAGGACAGATTGCAGAGTTATTTCATTGCGCGGATGGAGCGGTATCTGAACGACCATGGTCGTAACATCATTGGGTGGGATGAAATCTTGGAGGGCGGATTGGCGCCGAATGCGGCGGTGATGAGTTGGCGGGGCGAAGCGGGCGGTATTGAAGCAGCAAAAATGAACCATCCTGTGGTGATGACACCCGGGAGTCCTTGTTATTTCGACCATTACCAAGGGAATCCCAGCAGCGAACCCACGGCTTTTGGCGGGATGAATACGCTGTTTGATGTATTCAAATACAACCCCATTCCCAAGGTGTTGGATTCGGCGTATTGGGTTTATGTGGCGGGGGCTCAGGGGAATGTTTGGACGGAGTTCATGGTGGATTTTGATCGGGTGGAATACATGGTATTGCCCCGGATGTTGGCTTTGGGGGAAGTTTTGTGGAGGGGTCCAGTGCGGGGCGATGTGGATAA
>JALQWO010000024.1 GCA_023258655.1 Bacteroidia bacterium | reverse complement strand
CCACCAGCACCTTCAGGTCGCGGACCTCGGTTCTGTCCTTCAGGACGGGGACCACGATTGTCAGGTCTGCGATCGCTGCCACCCTTTCTTCTGTCGTTTTGTCCACGACCATCCCTTTTCTCTGGTCCGCGTTTTCTCAAAGCAAACTCATCGTCTTGTAACAATTCGTTGTTACCAATGAAATCGTTGTTTTGATCTTGACCAGTATTGCTCACTTTCTCAAGTATCGCACTCGCTGGTGCCAAATCTTGCAAGGCTGCAGATTGTTTTCCATTGCGATTTTCCTCCATCACTACATTCACCGTATCAACCGGCAATGCAACCCAGGTTTGATTATCATCATAAGAAAACCACATCAATTTCTTCAGTATATCTGTTTTCCGCGCATAGGCCATCCCTGCTACAGTGTCTAATTTCACCACTTTGGCCTTGGGAAATGCGTCAATCGCTTCAACGTACTGATCCAGTTCGTAGTTCAAACAACACTTCAAACGACCGCACTGACCGGCCAATTTTTCCATATTGATGCTCAGGTTTTGCACCCTTGCAGCCCCAGTGTTTACTTGCTTGTAATCCGTTAACCAAGTACTGCAACACAACTCTCTACCACAAACGCCCGTGCCTCCCAATCTCGATGCTTCTTCACGGTAGGAAATGTGACGCATTTCTATCTTTACCTTGAACTCATCTGCATACCGTTTGATTAATTCACGAAAATCGACCCGACTTTCTGCAGTGTAAAAGAAAATGGCTTTTCGACCATCACCTTGAATCTCGATATCAGAGATTTTCATTTGAAGATTCAATGAAAACGCGATGGTTCTGGCGCGTTCCAAGGTTTGATCTTCTTTGCTTTTTGCCTCTGTTCTCCGCTCTAAGTCCTTGTCCGATGCTACACGCTGTATGCTGCGCATTTCTTCTGAATCCTCTCGAACCCGATATTTTTTTAGTTGCAGTCGAACGATTTCACCGGTAGCTGAAACTGTGCCGATATCGAAGCCAATGCTACTATCAACACATACATAATCACCAGTGTACAACTCCAGGTTGTTGGTGTTACGGAAGAATTCCTTTCTGGACCCCTTGAAACGAACCTCAACCACATTGAAGGGCTTATGTCCGGTAGGCAAATCCATATCCTTGAACCAGTCGTATACGTTCAATGCATTGCAACCACTGGTACCACAAGTGCCATTGCTTTTACACCCACCGGGTGCTCCGCCTGACTTGGTTCCACAAGATGTACATGCCATTGTTGTAAAAATTAAATATGATGAATCACAAAGTTAATGGTTCCGCGGGTGCTTTCTTAGCCCTGGGATTTACTTTTCCCAAACACCCACAATTTTTGTCCCACAAAATTGACCATCATTCCCACCACAGTTGCTACCAATACGGCAAAGAATTTGTCGATTTTTACTGAAAACAATTCGTTCGAATCCAACAGCGCATTTTGAGCGATGGCGTACCCGTGAGGGAACACAATGTTCAACTGCAAAATCCAATCGGGCAATACCTTGAGCATCAATTCATTGGTCAATACATTCAACGAACCGCTCATCGCATAGAGAAGCAAATAATTCCTTAAAACAGACTGACCCTGAACAGGCGCATTTTCACCCTTTTTAACACCCCATGTCCACAAGGAATTTAACTTGTAATTCACTCCGGTAGCCACGATGATTCCCATTGCTTTCGCCATATAACTTGGAAAAAAAACACTGGTTCCGTAGTACACCGACATGTCCACCAAAAAACTAAAACCACCCACAATGCCAAATTTGGTAAAGGCGATATATGTCTTGGAAGAGATCACGGTTGTTGAGTGAGGTTTGAAAGGTCAAAGGTAATATCACAGCCCAACTTTACCGCATGATTTCGTTGATCGTGGCCAATTTCCACGTCAAATAACATGGGAAAACCAAAATCACCCAATGCCTCTGTGATCATTTCCCGCGGGGTTCTTCCAAAAGGTGTGGCATTGTCTTTCATATCAATCATACTACCCACCACCAGCGCCTCAATGCCTTCGAAAAGTCCAGCTGCTTTGCAAGACCGAAGCATGCGATCGATATGATACAAATACTCATCAAGATCCTCTATCAACAATACTTTGCCGACAGTATTGGGCTGAAGGGGAGTTCCCAAGGCGGCATAAAGCAAACTCAAATTGCCACCCACCAACTGTCCTGAAAATGCTTTGCCACTGTTAACTTGTTCTCGTTTCACAGGCAGTGAAGTAGATTGACCCATCAGAACTCCCTGTAATCCATCTACGTTGGCTTTTACCCAAAGGTGCTTTTGTCCCCATTGTGTAGCAACAGGTCCATGAATACTCGTCCACTCATTTTTGTTAAGCCACAAATGAATGGTTGTCATGTCGCTAAATCCCACAAACCATTTGGGGGTCTGTTTCGATAACCATTGATCTAAATTGACAACTTTTGATTCCAATGACGCCAAAGTCCGCATCGATCCATATCCACCTCTTGCCGTAAAAATGGCTTTGGCTGTGGGATGTGACAAAGCCCAAGCCAAATCATCACATCGTTGCTCATCAGTACCTGCAAATTGATGGTAAGTACAAAAAAGATTCGGCGCGCACTCTAACTCCCAACCGTTGGCAGATACCCAGCATTCAAATGATTCGATATCAATCTTCGAGACGCTTCGCGCAGGGGCTATCAAAACCACCGTATCACCTGGTTTTAAATAGGTTGGTGTAATCATCGGGGTTTTTTCATGATCAACACGGCTTGCGACACTGTGGTTGTCATTTCCGCGTTGCGACTGTCTTGGAAATATTCAAAATACGGGTAGTTGTCTGTGTTTTTCACGTCTTGATTTGTGAAACCTCTTTTCTTCATCCATGATTGAAAGGCCTTCCAACTCAACAGCGTAGACCCAGGTTCCGCGTTCACGGTAGCTTTTACATAAGTTCCCGAATCAAGTACTTCGAGCACAAATCCATCAGACAATTTGGCCACTTGCTTAGGCGATCTTGGTTTAACGGGAATACCAATGAACACATCCAAACTGCCCACATCCGGGATTTCTTTGTAAAGTACCGTAAGTCCTCCTTCCATTTTGTATTTGTCTTCAACGATGCGATTGACAATCAATTGCGCATTGATTCTGATGGCTTCTTTGATCCCAGATAGGGGCATTTGCTGCCAAAATCCCAGCAAATGCGTTGTATTTCGCTGCGTTTCCATCACAACAATGCCTGAATCGGAACCCAACAAACCCGCATCGGCTTGCGCCATTTGATTGCCGATTTGGTTAGAATCAGACAGATTTGATTTTGCTTCTTCTTGCTTGGTTCCTGACTGACATGAAACGAAAAGGAACAGACCACCTGTTAGCAAACCCAACATTCTATTTTTTGCAAAAATCATCCCTGCAAAATACACGATTTTTTGGGGATTTTGATGTAGGTTTGTATTGTGAAATTCGTTGCTGAGATAGAAATCTTACCCCTCAAAGGATTGTTGGATCCCCAAGGAAAAGCGGTTGCCAACGGGCTACCCAAAATTGGAATCACTAGCGCTTCCAATGTGCGCATTGGCAAATTCATAACCATGGATTTGGAAGCGACATCAGCCGAAGAGGCTCATAACATGGCAGAAACTGCATGCAAAAAGCTGTTGGCAAACCTCATTATGGAAGGGTTTAATATCAGAATTTCGGCTCAGTAACCATGATCATTTACAACGTAACTTGTAATCTTCACCCCCGCATGGCCGATGAATGGTTGGCTTGGATGAAAGAAGAACATATTCCTGAGGTAATGCAAACAGAGTGCTTCACCGAATGTAAAATTCTAAAATTACTCACGGAAGTTGAGGACAATGATGGTGTCAATTATGCCATTCAATACACAGCACCCAGTTTGGGCAGTTACCATCGATATCGCGATGAATTCGCGCCGGCGTTGCAAGCAAAGACCAAAGCGAAATATGGCGATGACGTCCTTGCTTATCGCAGTTTGCTAGAAGTAATTATGTAATTCTATGAGCCAGATCAAAGCGTTATCCGTTGAAGAGGCGCTAAAACAAGCTGGCTCCTATGTTTGGATTGATGTGCGGAGTGAATCCGAATTTTCTCGGGCACATATTCCTGGTGCCATCAATTTGCCATTGTTGAACGATGAAGAACGAGCTGCAGTAGGAACAACGTACAAAAGAGAAGGCCGCGAAGCGGCCGTAAAACTCGGATTGCGATTGATAGGTCCCAAATTTGAATCCTACTATCAGCTGCTTTTGGATACAATAAAAACAGAAAATAAAAAGCCACTACTATATTGTTGGAGAGGAGGACTCCGCAGCCAAATTGCCTCTACCCTCCTTCAATGGAGCGGAACACCAACAACCCTAATTTACGGTGGATACCGTTCATTCCGACATTGGGTATTTCATACAATTGACGTTCCGCGGGACTATTTTGTCATATCCGGACATACAGGAACGGGGAAAACCGCTGTACTGCATTTACTACGCAATGTAAATGTCAATGTCATTGATTTGGAGGGTCTGGCCAATCACAAAGGCAGTGCCCTTGGTGCTCTGGGTTTGCCAGCCCAACCCAAAAATGAACATTTTGAAAATTTGGTCGCAATGGCATTAAACCAATGCAGGCCGGATCAACCCGTTTTTATCGAAAACGAAAGTAGAATGATTGGCAAATGTGCCATTCCCCAGGGTTTGTGGGATGGCATGCAATCAGCGACATTCATCGAATTGGTCGTTGACCGCGAAACGCGAATCAACAGAATTTTGTCGGAATATGCGTCGTTTCCCAAAGAAGACCTCATTGAACAAACACAGAAATTGCGCAAGCGGCTAGGAGGTCAGCATGAGCAAGCAGCAGTAGCAGCACTAAACGCAGGTGATTTCAGAGAATGGGTAAAAATTCTGCTTGTCTATTACGACAAATCCTACAGCCATTTTTTGGAGAAACATCAATTAAAGGCCTCTCAAATCCATTGGGATTGGAACCAAAAAGAATCCTCATTGTTATCATTATTGTCTAAATCAAACCATGGAGTTACAAAATAAAATTGCAGTAGTTACGGGTGCCAACAAAGGAATTGGCCTTGAATGTGTTCAACAATTGTTGGATAAAGGTGCTACGGTGGTGGGAATCTGCCGAAGCGGTTGCAATCAAACCCACCCCAGTTATTCCTGCCTGAAGGCAGATGTGCGTAATTGGGAAGACCTATCCGCGGCATTCAATGAGATTTTGGCGAAGTATGGCAAAATCGATATCCTCATAAACAATGCTGGTTTGGGGTATTTTGGGCACTGCGACGAACTCCCATTGGAACAATGGCATGAAATGTTCGATACCAATGTAACAGGTTTGTTCTATGCTACACGATTGGCTTTGCCTTCAATGAAACAACATGGAGAAGGGCATATAATCAACATTTCCTCAATCGCAGGTTTAGAGGGCTATCAACAAGTGAGTGCTTATTGTGCCACCAAATTTGCTGTCAGGGGATTCAGCGATGCGCTTTACAAGGAGGTCCGCGATTTTGGTGTAAAAGTGACTTGTGTTTACCCGGGCTCTGTAAAGACCGATTTTTTCAGACACAGTAAAAACATCAAAGCACACGATAATATGTTGATGCCTCAGGATGTCGCACAACAAATCATATACTGCCTAGAATCACCGCCTAATTTTCACAATGTGAATTTGGAAATACGGCCCTTGAAGCCAAGAGGGTAATAGATTTTAGGCAATATACATCGCCATTTCGTTGGCTAATTTTTGTGCCTCTGCAGCAGCGGCTTCACGATAATCATCGCCAGATGATGCATATAGAATTCCACGCGATGAATTTACCAAAAGACCCACGTCTGTATTTGCAGCAGCTTCTGTAATCTCTTTCAAACTTCCCCCCTGTGCACCAACTCCCGGCACAAGCAAAAAGTGGTTTGGTATCATGGCGCGAATTTCTTGCACCATCTGGGCACGTGTTGCTCCCACAACAAACATAAGATTTTCTTCACTTCCCCACTTACAGACGGTTTCAATCACACGTTCGTATAACTTTTTTCCCTCATATTCACCCAGCTGAAAGTCGGAATGCCCCGCATTGCTCGTCAAAGCCAAGCAGATTACCCATTTATTTTTAAACTCCAAAAAAGGACGCAAACTATCTTCACCCATATACGGAGCAACCGTAATGGCATCGAAAGCCAGGGTGTCAAAAAACGCTTTGGCGTACATAGAACTCGTATTTCCAATATCGCCCCTTTTGGCATCGGCTATTTTTAATGTATCCGATGGCAGATGGTTCAATGTTTCTTCCATCCACTCCCAACCCTCTTTTCCATATTGTTCATAAAACGCCGTATTGATTTTGTAAGCCACGGAGTAAGGACTTGTCGCGTCTATGATATTGCGATTGAAATCAACCAATCCCTTGCCATTTTTGTCAAACAACGTGGGAAGTTTTTCCAATTGTGAATCCAAACCTGTGCAGAGATAGGATTTTTTCAAACGAATTTGCTGTATGAGTTCTTGCTTGTTCACGGCTATGCAAATTAAGCAAAACCACACGGCATCTTCATGAATTTCATGTAGGTTTGTATAAGATGAAGTTAAAGAATAAAATATTGGGTTTGTTCGGGTTGGTTTTATTGCTATTCTCCCCCAACTCATATGCTCAATATGTCAAAATTGGTGATGGATCTTATGCTGGCACTTTGGGTGGACCGATGGTTGCCAGTGCTGCTAGAGATACCCAAACATCGCGCTTTGCTTACATCTTTCCTCGCGCAACGCTCGGAAACATGGTTCACCTCGACACTTTGGTTTCCATGGAGTTTTACCGAGTGGCTGGATCAGTGCCCAATGCGAATACTACATGCAAAATTTGGCTGAGTAACACATCTCGTAACGATTTTGGAACGGGGAAACTGCATTTTCCCACAGAGAGAAACAATGCCCAATTGGTGTTCTCAGGGAGCCCCTCAAACTATATTGGCAGTACCGAAAAATTTTACAGCATTCCACTGAACAACAATGCCTATGTATTTGACACAACCAAAGGAGATAATCTTGTTCTTTTGGTAGAATACAGCCAAACCAAAAAACAACCATCAACGTTACAATGGTATTTTGAAGGTCCTGCAACGGTTAGTGCCTATGCCGTAAATCAAGTCAAATACGGAATCGGCGTAAACCCTGTAGACAGTCTGCCTAGCAGTTCAAGTTATCATCCTACGGTAATTTTCAATTTTCCCAAATTCAATCAAGATTTGGAAATTATCAAAGTATATACCTTGGGTAAAATACCCCTGCCCTTGGGCAAACCTGACAGTGTGCAAGCGCTATTGAGAAACGTGGGAAAAAAGACATTGTCTAATTTCTCCGTATACACATCTTCCAAAGGGTATAACAAGCAAAAGGACAGTTTTCAAATAACTTTATTGCCGGGTGAAGAATTGTTTTTTAATGTACCATCGCTGAATCCTTTAAATGCAGGTTTGGATACGATTTATGTGACGTGTAACGATAAAAACAATAGCAACAACTCTCGTGTATCCTATCGCTTGGGAAACCCCAATGTATACAGTTATAGAGATGTAACCATTTCAGCCTCACCGGGAGGAATTGGTTTTAATGGCACAACGGGAGATTTTGTCGCTCGCTTTTTCTCCAATTCTCCCAAATACATCAATCAAGTTACGGTGGCGTTTGGGTCTGGTGGGGAACCTTTCAAAGTGGGCATTTGGAAGTGCGACTCGATAACCAAAAAACCCAGTACACTCCTTTATCAAAGTGATTCTCTCACAAGTAAATCAGGCAATTACATTCTGGACCTCAAAAAGCCCGTGGCCATCAATGGTTCATTTTTCGTTGGTGTAAGACAGCTTGGTACCAACAATGTGGCTTTTGGCTATCAAATGGAATCACCCGTAAGACCGAAAACATTTTATTATGTAGAGCCATTGGGAACTACGAACTGGGTCGATTTCGCCCCAGATGCTCCCTATAAATTTCTGATTGAGCCAAGATTGCAAGCCGACATAGACATAGCGGCCATTTCGGTGGATCAGCCCAGAGATTCCATCAATAAATACAACAAAGACACCATCGCACCCGAGGGAATAGTGGGCAATATCGGAGTTCAAAATGCTACCGACAGTTTTTCCATTCGTTGTGAAATTTGGTTTGGTGCAAACCGGCAATACAATCATACCCTTCGCGATACCATGAGCAGTGGGATAAAACGAAAATATACATTCCCAAGAACTTTTATTCCGAGCTCATTTGGTGAACACAAAGTGTTGCTTATTGTAAAAAAACTGGGCGATCAAGTCTCCGACAATGATACACAAACACGCACTTTCTATGTGGGCGTTAAACAGGATGTGATGATAAATTCTGTCTACGAGCCTGGCGAAGGCAGCGGATACAATTACAAAACAGATACGTTGATGCCTATGGCGAATATCCAAAATATCGGATACGACAATTCTCCCACCTTTACTGTTCGTTGTAGAATGTTTCAGGGAACCAAAGTTGTTTACAACCAAACACAGTTTTTAAACCTGCCCAAATTCCAATCAAAAATTCTTTTTTGGCCCACCTACAAATGCAGTGATACGGGCAAAATCAAAGTGGTTTTTACGACAGAAATGGCGACAGACGCTTATAAATTGAACGACACACAATCCCGCAATATTTTTATTCGAAAAATCGTCGATATCGGTATTGATTCTTTGCGATCTCCAGATGTAACCGCTTTTTACAAACCTGGAAACACCATACCCATCAAGTATTTTGTCTATAATGATGGTTTGGTCGCTGCATTCAATGTGCCATTTTATTGTGCGATTTATGGTCCTACAGGAACTCGTTTATACTATGATTCCGTGAAAGCCTACATGCAAGGCTTGTATGGCACCTACCTTAATATGCCCAAGAACTTCACCCCAAAACAATTGGGTCAATACAAATTGGTTGTAAAAACAAGGTACAACCTCGATCTATTCAATGATAACGACTCCCTGGTTCGATATTTCAATGTGGGTAAGCCCCATGATTTCAAGGCGCTCGAAATAAAGAGACCGTCAAAAAATGAAGTTCTGAGTTTGGGTAAGCCGAGCATTGCACCAAAATTGGTTCTACAGAACCTGGGGTATTTGAAAAATACAGGGCCCGCCGTTTGTGAAGTTTTCTACAAAGGAAATCGCATCTATTACGACATTAAAAACATTACGTTGGATACAGGAAAAACGGATACCATTGTTTTCGCAGCCACCCTGAGGCCCATGAATGTAGGAGACTTCACTGTAAGGTGCTATGCCAATCTGGCCTCGGATATGGATAGGACCAACGACACCCTAATACAATATTTTACCGCTGTTGTGGGCAAAGATGCTTACCCAACCAACGTCAAAACCTACAACGATAGCATCTCATTTGATTTGGCAGATACCCTGCACTGGGTGGATGTAACCATTGAAAATCAAGGAGCAGATAGCATTAAAAAAGTCTTGGTAAATGTTTCAATCTTTGAAAAAGGACAACGTACCGCCTTCGTGTCCCAAGTGACACAACTCTCCGGTAAGCAGCAAGGAAAATTGCGTTTTAACTTAGAGCATCGTTTTGCCCAATTGGGGGTTGGAGAAATGCTGGTTTATACAAGCTCGTTTGAGGATCAGAACATCTTCAATGACTCCCTTTGGCAAACGTTAAATGTCTTATTGTACCAAGACTTACACTTGATAAAAGCCGTAAAACCCGATAAATCATCCAAGATCATCAAGAATGATTCAACGCGTTACCCAAGCATATTATACACCAACAAGGGTTCCAAAAATCTCACGAGAGAGAATCGTTTAATCTACCGCATTAGCCAACCCTCATCGGGCAAAACCATTTACGCTGATACTATCCGTTTGGCCCCTCTCAATGCGGGAGATACCTCATGGACCAATTGCACCAAACCACTCATTTTTCAGGAGGCGGGCGCATACCTAATGACTTGTTTTACTGAAAAATCTTTGGATGGTATTCAAAACAACGACACACTTCAATACGTATTATTTGTTGAAGAGGCGGCGAGAACCAATGACGTTGACAACGCATGGCTATTATACCCCAACCCATCGCACGAAAAAATCACTGTAATTTCACCGTTTATTGGAAAACAATTGGGCATTGTCGTTTACGATGCCAATGGCAGGGCTATTTTCTCATCTACATTCAACAAATCCCTTGTTGAATTGGATGCGCGCATTTTTGCATCAGGATTCTATACAGTAAAATTGCAGTGCGAAAACAAGTCCATTACGCGCAGCATAGTCATATGTCATCCTTAATCTATTCTTCATCCCCGTACAAATGGTTGTTTGGGGTAATTTTGGTAATCGCGGGTTGCGGAACAATCCAACCAGAAGCACCAAAAACGGCCAATCAAGTGGTTGCGGTGAAACCCATGCCCACAGTGGCATCCACCATCAATATACCCATACGTGTAGAGTTAAAGCCATTTATAAAATTGGCAGATCAGTCCTTTGACAAAGAGTTCAAAGGTTCAGAAAATCCCTGTTCCGGTTTGAGATATCAATATAAGTTAAGACGGGATCCCATTCAACTTTCGGGCAAGGGAAAAACGGTATTTCTGGGACTTGATGTGGCTTATGGCTTTTCTGGAGAGTACTGTGCAGGTTGTGTATTCGATAACTGCATTAACCCTCCCATTCCCTTTAGCTGTGGATGGGGAGACGAGTCCCTGAGAAAAGCCAAAATAAAATTGAAAAGCGACGTGGAACTTACTGCCAATTATCGCATCAAATCTACAACAAGCTTTACCGAATTCACGCCCGTAGACGCCTGTCGCATAACATTTGCCCAAATCAATATCAACGATGTTTTAATGAGTCAAATTCGTCCTGAATTGGGCAACTTCGCAAAAATGATTGATGCCGAAATTGGGAAGCAAGATTTGAAGCCATACATTCTTCCCATATGGAAGGCATTCCAAGAAGACATTCAAATTCCTTCCACAGGGTATTTGCGTTTTCAACCCCAAAGTTTATCGGTGAGTGAGATCAACATGAATGGGTCCGTTTTGAATTTCAGCGTGGGCTTAACAGCCATGCCAACCATACAAAGCACACCATGGAACAAACCCACGGTGGGTTTACCCACTTTGTCACCCTACAAAAAGGGCAACGGGTTTGAGGTCTATACTGACCTAAAGATGAATTATGACAGTTTATCGAAGCAGTTATTCGACATCATGAAAACGGAAACTTACGCTTTGGGTAAGGAAAAGATTCACATTACATCATTGAAATTGTTTCCTGCTGGAGAAAAATTGGGGGTTGCTGTAGGTTTTGAGGGAAGCAAAAAAGGCATTTTCTATTTGTTGGGTAATCCTTCCTTTGACAACACCAAAGCTTCGTTAGCGCTCAAAAATGTGGAATACGATATCGCCACCAGAAATGTGTTAATCAAAACTGCCAAATGGATGATGGATGAAACCATTCGCAAAAAATTGGAAGAGCAAATGGTTTTTGACCTCACCGATTTGATGAATTTTACCAAGAAATCCATCTCGGAATCATTAAATCAAACCATGGATGGCGGAATAAAAATCAAGGGGAATTTAAGGTCTTTGGATGTGAGTGGTTGGAGCCTACAACAAGATGCACTTTGGGTGCGGGCCAAAACCTTGGGCGATATTCAGGTAATCATGGATTGATTTTACAACCGTTAAAACTTGTCCAATACCCTAACCCAAAATTCCAGAGCTCTGCCAAAGTAACAGAGGCATTTTCATTTCATAAAAAAGGGGGCCAAAGCCCCCCTTTTTTATGAAATATTCAGATAAAATTATCCAATCTTCTCTATTAAATCGGCAACGCGGGCACTGTAACCCGTTTCGTTGTCGTACCATCCAACGACCTTCACGGTGTTTCCAATCACTTGGGTCAACTCCGCATCGAAAATACAAGAGTGCGTATTGCCAACAATATCAATGCTCACAATGGGGTCCTCGTTGTATTCCAAAATGCCTTTCATCGCGCCTTCCGCCGCAGCCTTCATGGCAGCGTTCACTTGGTCAACTGTAGCAGCATTTTTCAATGTACAAGTAAAGTCTGTAACTGAACCATCTGGAATGGGAACACGCATCGCATTTCCGTTCAATTTTCCTTTCAAATGAGGCAACACCAACCCAACCGCTTTTGCTGCACCGGTACTTGTGGGCACAATGCTATATGCAGCGGCACGAGCGCGACGCAAATCTTTGTGGGGAGCGTCAGCCAAATTTTGGTCCGCCGTATATGCGTGAATGGTTGTCATAAATCCCTGCTCCACACCAAAAGCATCATCCAATACTTTCACCATTGGAGCCAAGCAGTTGGTTGTGCAGCTTGCATTCGACATGATTGATTCTGTTCCGTCAATGACTTCACTGTTTACGCCCAAAACAACGGTTTTAACATCGCCAGTGGCTGGGGCAGAAATCACAACTTTTTTCGCACCGGCTTCCAAATGCATCGCGGCTTTCGCAGCATCAGTGAAAATACCGGTAGATTCCAAAACTACATCAACGCCCATGGCACCCCATGGCAACGCCTTAGGGTCGCGTTCAGCAAGGGCTTTAATTTTCTTACCATTGATAATCAAATGTTCTGCGTCTGAAGAAACAGAACCTGGGAATTTTCCGTGAACTGAGTCGTATTTCAACAAATGCGCCAAAGTGGCGTTGTCGGTTAGATCGTTGATAGCAACAACCTCTACACCGGGCTTGTTGATCAAAAACTTGAAGGCGTGACGGCCGATACGACCAAATCCATTGATGGCTACTTTCATGATATTCTATCTATTGGTTTTGTTTTGCAAATTTAAGTGTTTTTGTTGGAGTGCTTAGCCAGAAAATCCGCATAAGCCAATTTGATACCCTCTTCCAAATGCGTCTTAGGTCTCCACCCAGTGGCAAACAAGCGACCCGAGTCCATCAATTTTTTGGGTGTTCCGTTGGGCTTGGTGTCATCGAAAACGATTTTTCCGCGATAACCCACGATTTCTCCTATGGTTTTGGCCAAATCTCCTATGGTAATATCCGTACCATATCCCACGTTCACGAACTCCTTTTGATTGTAATTCAGCATGAGATAAACCAGTGCGTTAGCCAAATCATCTGCGTATAAAAATTCACGCAGCGGTGATCCATCGCCCCAGACAATCACTTCACTGCTTCCGGATTCTTTGGCCTCATGGAATTTTCTAATTAATGCCGGCAACACATGGCTGTTTTCGGGATGGTAATTGTCATTAGGGCCATACATGTTGGTGGGCATGGCTGAAATAAAATTACATCCATATTGATCGCGATACGCTTCACACATTTTGATTCCTGTGATTTTTGCGATGGCATATGGCTCATTGGTGGGCTCCAAGAAACCGCTGAGCAAATACTCTTCCTTGAGCGGTTGTGGTGCTAATTTGGGGTAAATACAAGAACTTCCCAGGAACAACAACTTTTTCACCCCAAAAATATGGGCGTAGTGAATCAAGTTGTTTTGAATACTCAAATTATCATATAAAAACTCGGCACGGTAGGTGTTGTTTGCCAAAATCCCACCCACTTTTGCCGCAGCCACAAAAACATAATGGGGTTTTTCTTGGCGATAAAATGCTTCAACGGCTTGTTGATTGCGCAAATCTAATTCAGCACTCGTTCTGGTGATGATGTTGTTGTAGCCTAGTCTTTGCAACTCACGAACAATGGCTGAACCCACCATGCCGCGATGGCCAGCCACATAAATCTTCGCTTGTTGTTCCATTATTCGAAATAATTCTTTGTCTGGAAACCACCCTCTTTCAAGTAGGTTTCCTTCTGCATCACCTTGATGTCGCTCTGCATCATATCTGTTACCAAATCTTGCAAGGTGTGTTTGGGGGACCATCCAAGTTTGGTGCGGGCTTTGGTGGCGTCTCCTATTAATAAATCAACTTCCGTTGGACGGAAATATTTTGGATCCACAAATACCAACTCCTGTCCGATGGTTAATGCGCATTTTTGTCCGGTAGCCGCTTCAAAAGCCGTTTCGTCAATTCCATCAACATAGCCAACTTCATTCACACCTTC
>JALQWO010000249.1 GCA_023258655.1 Bacteroidia bacterium | reverse complement strand
GTTGATTGCCCGGTTGAACGAGCATGGCGGCATGATTGAAAAGTCTACAAAATCACCACAGACACTGATCGATGAGGCAGTGGCTCTGGCAAAAACCAAAGACGTGGTGGTGGTATATTTGGGTGAAACCTTCGGCATGAGTGGTGAGGCCGCCAGTCGCAGCAACATTCAATTGCCTGAAAATCAGAAAGCGTTGTTGCGCGCGCTGGCCGCAACCGGCAAACCCATCGTTTTGTTGTTGATGAATGGTCGTCCTTTGGATTTGAGCGAAGAGTCAAATTTGGCCTCCTCCATTTTGGTGACTTGGTTCCCCGGCACACAGGCGGGATTGGCGGTGCGGGATGTGTTGTTTGGCAAGGTATCGCCCAGCGGAAAATTGACGATGACATTTCCAAGATCGGTTGGACAAGTGCCGATCTACTACAACGCGAAAAATACGGGCAGACCGTTTGATGAGAAACAGAAATACACTTCCAAATACTTGGATATCCAGAACACGCCTTTGTTTGCTTTCGGACATGGGTTGAGTTACGGCAGGACGGCTTTGGGATTCGCCGGGGTCAGCGCGAACAGCGACACCTTGGTTTTAGATACTAGAATGGCAAACGCCCAAGTGGAATTCGATGTTGCGGTGTTACACGCGGGGGGACAATCTCACAGCGAAACGATTCAGTTGTACACGCATCAACGCAGCGCTACGTTTACCCGTCCTTTGAAGGAGTTGAAGCGCTTTCAAAAGATGGCGTTGAATGTGGAGGACGACCTAAACGCAACGGAGCATAAGGCGGTGACTTTCACGCTGGGGGCCAACGATTTTTCTTATTTCGATGCCGCAGGCAAACCCCTGTTGGAGCCCGGCTACTACGATGTTTGGATTGGCACCGCGTCGGACAAGCTACCTTTACATAAGGTGGTGAAGGTGGTGAAATAATTGGATTAAATCAAACCATCCGCTGAATTGTTAGTAGGGGGTGAAGACAAAAATCTGCACCCATTGCAAAGTTGAGCACACCACATTGTATCGCATCCAAGTGGTTAAAGGGAAAATCTGGATTTTCGTTTGTGAAACCTGCTGCCTCGCTGCCAAATCCAATCCTCACTACCGTTATGGAGGCACCTGGCAGGGAAATCGACATTGAAAGATCTTTGTCCAAATTGCCAATTTCACCTTCAATGGCGACCATCAGCATTATTTAATTCATACAAATTCAATTAATTATTGTATTTTCCGCCAAATACACACTGATGAAATATTTCAAAAAATACTTTTGGCAAAAAATCCTATTGATTCCCGCATTGATTATCGCCACGCTATTGGCGAATAGTTGCGAAATGCCGGAGTATCGAAATGGGCCATCAAGTCGCATTCAGAGTTTTACTTGGCTGTACTGCGGGGAATGGAGACAACTCAATGGCAAATTGACAGAAATAGACACTTCCATTGCGAACTGCAATTCAACACCTTACAACATTTTCACTACCCAAATCGACTCCCAATTCTTGATGCAAATCGACACCCTTAATTGGTCAAGGGATTCTTCGTTTACCATTAGCTGGAATGATATTTTCAGTGTCAAAATAAACGCCCCAAACCGACCTTCGAGTTGTGGTGGACCTTTGCTAAAAGACACATCGATCGAACACAGCTGGAAAACAAAAATTGATAGCTTTCAAC
Source organism: Bacteroidia bacterium (assembly GCA_023258655.1). GTDB lineage: Bacteria > Bacteroidota > Bacteroidia > NS11-12g > UBA955 > UBA955. Next base: position 439 of record JALQWO010000249.1, on the reverse strand, counting down.
TAAACAACAATCTGCCTGATGACGTATATATAACGAATGTACCAAACTCGCCATATAAAATCAGGTTAGAGCCAAGATGGATCATGTACGATGAATATCTGAGCTTTGTAAATGTCACTTTGCTATCTGCAACTGGGGAACCTTTATTAACCCGAGAACTTTATCGTTCTTTTCCTCTTATTAGAGGTTTCTGAGGATTCTCATTCTGGCCACAAGCAAGCTTGTATCCATGAAACGGGATTGCCGCGCTGCGCGCGGCTTTCCCTACTGTTTAGTCCTGCAATACCAAAGTCCAACGCTGCGCGTTGGCTTTTTTTATGCTCTTCCGTCGCTAGCATTCTTTGAATGCTGACTCCATCAGCGCATAAAAAAAGGCCTCAACTTTCGTTGAGGCCTTTGCTCTTGATCGTGCACGCGTAGGGATTCGAACCCCAAACCT
>JALQWO010000248.1 GCA_023258655.1 Bacteroidia bacterium | reverse complement strand
GAATTCGGGGTTGATGTGTTCCATTTCGATCAGTTTATCGTATTCCACATTGGATTCCGCCAACAACACGTTCATATGACCAGGCATACGACCTGCAACGGGGTGAATGGCATATTTCACGTCCACACCCTCAGCCTCCAACAAGTTCTCCAACTCGTGACAAACGTGCTGTGCTTGGGCTACGGCCAAACCATATCCGGGAACGATGATCACCTTCGAAGCATATTTCATCATGATCGCTACATCTGTACCCTGAACTTCTCTCACAGAACCTCCAGAAGCATTGCTGCTACTGCCACCACCATTTCCGCCAGCCATGCCAATCAATACATTCATCAAAGAGCGATTCATGGCTTTACACATCACAACTGTGAGAATGGTACCTGCAGAACCTACAAGCACGCCCCCCATCAACATCACCTTGTTCTCGTACAAGAATCCACCACAGGCGGCAGCCACCCCGGTGAAAGAGTTCAACAAAGAGATCACAACGGGCATGTCGGCCCCACCAATGGGGAACACAAACAACAACCCATATACCACAGCCAACCCAATCGTTACGTAGAAATACAAAGACGATTGTGTGGCATTGAATTCACCGTAATTCAAATAGGCAACACCCAAAATGGCCACCAACACCACGGCGTTGATGATCTGTTGAGAGGGGAAACGGAAATCCCCAATTTTGCCATTGAGTTTACCCCAGGCCACAATGGAACCTACGAAAGAGATTGTACCGATGATCAAACCCGCAATAACCGGAATGTACATCCCTACAGAAACCACAGGCATGTCCGACATTCTCTCTGGATTGGCAGCCTCGTGTAAGAGGTGACGCCATTCGATGATGGAAATCAACGCGGCACTCAAACCACCCATACCATTGAACAAACTCACCATTTCTGGCATCGCTGTCATCTGAACGCGCTTGGCCATCAATGTTCCAATCACCGTTCCTGCAACAATCGCGATGAGGATAAACGACAAATTGTTGATCACGTGAAAACCTTCTCTGTTAAAGAACAACGCTGCAATCACGGCCATCGCCATACCAAAGGCGGCCACCAAATTCCCCTTACGGGCAGAATCGGGCTGACCCATCATTTTCAAACCTACCACAAAGCTCACAGAGCCTATGAGGTAGCCAATTTCCATATAGGGCATCATGACGCTTTTTCTCCTTTCGGTTTCTTTTTAAACATTTCTAACATGCGGTCGGTAACCACGAATCCGCCAATGACGTTCAAAGTCCCCACGAATACCGCGAGGGTGCCAAACACCAACGACAAAGTATCATCTGGAGAGGCATTGCCCATCACGATAATGGCACCGATCAAAACCACCCCGTGAATGGCATTTGCACCACTCATCAACGGCGTATGCAACACACTGGGTACGTGTGAAATCAATTCCACACCCACGAAAATCATCAAAATGACCAAGTAGATGAGATTCAAAATATTTTGCTGCTCGTATTGCGCGATCAATCTCCCAATACCTTCAAAAATTGCTTCCATGTTTCTTCAATTATGCGTTGTGATAAATTTCACCGTTCGAACAAATCAAACAGCCTTGTACAATTTCATCGTTTCTGTCTAACACCAATTCCCCTTTGGGCGCGATGAGCTTTAACAACTCCCAAATATTCCGGGCAAACAACTCAGAGGCGTTGGCACTCAGCTCAGAAGGCATGTTAACAGCCCCTACAAGCTTTACCCCACCCACAACTTTCACTTTGCCAGCCTCGGTTTGAGTACAGTTCCCACCCTGTTCAGCCGCCATATCAATCAACACAGCACCCGATTTCATCAAGCCCAATTGTTCATCATCCACCAAAATAGGCGCTTTTCTACCTGGTACCAAGGCTGTTGTAATCACCAAATCAGCTTGTGCCAAACTCTTATTCACCGCTTCTCTTTGGGCTGCGCGATATTCTTCTGTTGCCTCTTTGGCGTATCCACCTTCCGAACCCACTTCTACCCCCTTCACTTCGATAAACTTACCTCCCAACGATTGTACTTGCTCTTTGGTTTCGGGACGCACATCGGTGGCTTCCACCACCGCTCCCAATCGCTTGGCAGTGGCAATGGCTTGCAACCCGGCAACCCCTACACCAAAAATCAACACTTTGG
>JALQWO010000247.1 GCA_023258655.1 Bacteroidia bacterium | reverse complement strand
ACAGCAATTGTCTGTTTTTCCTAACCCGGTAAAAGGGGTACTTCATGTTGCACACAATAGTCAACAACAGCCGGTGGTAACGTCGATGACTGGATCTGTTGTAGCATTAAATTGGATTCATGAAAACGGATTGTGGTCTACATCTACTGAGGGACTTTCTGCCGGAATCTATACCGTTTCTGTTTCAGGCATCAACCGCATTTGGATCAAAGAATAATGTCGAAATTCTACGTTGAAATTCCCAAGACGAAGGCAGAATTGCCTGCGATCATTGTGTTGGGTGTTGTATGTTTTGTAGGTTGGGCTTTTCATTTCGGCATTTGGGGTATGTGGGGTGGATTTATCTGGCTCGGACTTTCTATACCCGCTGTTTATTGGCTGTATAAAAAGAGAACCGGCACCTATTTTATTCAAGCCGATGAAATAGGAATCTCTTTCCGCATTCACTTTTTCTCTCAGTTCAAATCAATTCCTTGGAAGTATTTGCAGCGAATCGATTACCTCTTGTATGAAATCAACTTTATGTTGAAGGAAACCGCCCAAGTGGTTTCTTTGGCCACAAGTAGTATGGAGGATGAGGATACCGAAGCCCTCAAACAGTATATCTCAGATGCCATCGCCAAGCGAGAGGCATAATTTTGCTTTACCTTTGTAGGTATGTCGTTTCAACCCCATTTTGATTTTGTAGAAGAACTTCGTTGGAGGGGTTTGCTCCACGATGCCATGCCCGGAACCCATGAAATGCTCAATACTGAGCAAGTTACGGGGTATGTAGGTTTTGATCCTACTGCCGATTCTTTGCACATTGGCAACTTGGTTCCCATCATGCAATTGGTGCATTTTCAACGGGCGGGACATAAACCCATTGCATTGGTGGGTGGCGCTACAGGAATGGTGGGTGACCCCAGTGGAAAGAGCGATGAGCGTAAACTGCTAGACATCGCTACCATTGAGCATAACATCGCTTGTCAGAAAAAACAACTGCAAAAATTCATCGATTTTGGCGATGCGGGCAACCAAGCCAAGATGGTCAATAACTACGATTGGTTCAAAAATTGGTCGTTCCTTGATTTCATTCGCGACGTTGGTAAGCACATAACCGTGAGTTACATGATGGGGAAAGACAGTGTTCGCAACCGTTTGGAAGCCGGTGGAATTTCATTCACCGAATTTTCATATCAATTGGTACAAGGGTACGATTTCATGCACTTATACAAGCATGAAGGGTGTAAATTACAGATGGGTGGCAGTGATCAGTGGGGTAATATCACCACAGGTACAGAGTTGATTCGCAGGATGGCGGGTGGCGAGGGTTATGCCCTTACAGCACCTTTGATTACAAAGTCGGACGGCACCAAATTCGGCAAATCTGAAGGCGGCAACGTATGGTTGGATCCAGCTAAAACATCGCCCTATAAATTCTATCAGTTTTGGCTCAATGTGGCCGATGAAGATGCCATTCGATTCATTAAAATCTATTCACTAAAAGGCAAAGAGGAAATTGAAGCGCTTATTGCTTCTCATGTGGGACAGGAGCATCTGCGTTTGTTACAAAAAGAATTGGCGGCAGAAATGACCGTTCGCGTGCACTCTGAGGGTGACTTGGCGATGGCGCTGAAAGCAACGCAAATATTTTTTGGCAATGGCTCAGCCGAAGATTTGAAAGCACTTGACGAGGCCACACTTGCGGCTGCTGCTGAGGGTATGGAGCGCTTCGAAGTGTCGCGCGAAGTATTGGTAAGTGGCGTAAATGTGCTGGAGTTGTTGGCTGGACAAACGCAAATTTTTCCATCGAAATCAGAAGCGAGGAAAATGTTGCAGGCCAATGGTTTTGCGTTTAACAAAGACAAATACACGGATATCGAAGGTGTTATCGATACCCAAATGTTGATGCATAACCGTTACCTCATCGCCCAAAAAGGCAAAAAGCAGTATTTCTTGATTGAAGTGAAGTAAGGGTTATCGCTTTTGCGAAACCATTTTCTCCAAATACACGCCATAGCCACTTTTCTTCAAGGGTTGTGCGATTTCCAATAATTGCTCGGTGCTGATAAATCCTTTGCGCCAAGCAATCTCCTCGATACATCCGATTTTTAATCCTTGACGGTCTTCGATGACTTGGACATATTGTCCTGCCTGCATCAGGGAATTGAATGTGCCGGTATCAAGCCAT
>JALQWO010000246.1 GCA_023258655.1 Bacteroidia bacterium | reverse complement strand
TTCCCACGAAGTTACTCAACGGGGATTTTGTGAAATCCACGGTCACTTCGTAGGTATGCTCTTCGATACCCTCTCCTGTTCCACCTGTGTTTTGTGGGGTACAAGGAGAACTCGCTGTAGAACAACGAGGCGTTACATCCTTGATTCCGGTACGGGTAATTGACAACCCTGAACTACCGCAGCCGTTACCACCATTCGTTCCAGCATACACTCCGAAGGATGGACCACTGAATGAGATACCTCGACAGTCACGATAAATTTTGGCGGTAATTTTGTATTGCCCTTTTCCCAAGCACCGGTACGACATGTCACCACCCATCATGTGTGAAGCCTTCAAACTGCTTGAAAATGAGAGTGTTAGTACGGTAAAAATAAAAGGTAGAAGTCTTTTCATGCGAAATATTTCTTTTGTTATCGGTCTAATTGACAAATTGTTGTTTGATTGTGTTGCCCCAAAAATAAGTTTTTTGCATAAAAAGCCCAAATTTTCAAGCCAAATAAGACAATTCAATGGCGTTTTGAATTCCATCATTATTGAGATAAGTTTGCAATCATGAACTCTAAGTACAGCAACCCTTCAGTCAACCTCTTCGAAAAAAACCGTCGCAAGTTTGTCCAATCCATGGCAGACGGAAGTATTGCTATTTTCCATAGCAACGATGAAGTGCCCAGAAATGGGGATGCTTACTTCAGTTTTCGTCAACAGTCTGACCTGTACTACCTCACGGGAATTGACCAAGAAGACACGATTTTGGTTCTTTTCCCTGACTGTCCGAACCCGCTTTATCGCGAGATGGTTTTTGTGAAAGAAACGAGTGAGCAAATTGCCATTTGGGACGGTGCGAGACTCAATCCCAACCAAGTATTTGAAGTATCCGGAATTTCCAAGGTTTTTTGGTATCACGAATTTTGGAAAACCATTCATGCGGCATTTTTATTGGCAGACATTATTTACTTAAATTTAAATGAAAACGATCGGTTTTCAGACAAAGTATCTTATGCCAATTTGCGGTTTGCCCAAGAGGTTAAAAACAAATATCCCGCCCACCAAATCAAGCGCTCTGCCCCCATTTTGGCCAATCTTCGCATGAGAAAGGAGTCGGAAGAAATTGATCAACTAAAAGAAGCCATATCCATCACGAAAAAAGGATTTGAGCGATTGCTCGGATTTGTAAAACCTGGCGTTTGGGAATATGAAATTGAAGCCGAATTGATCCATGAATTCATCCGCAATCGCAGTCGAGGTTTTGCCTTTGACCCCATCATTGCTAGTGGCAAAAGCGCCTGCGTGCTTCATTACATCGAAAACAACAAACAATGCAAAGACGGTGATTTGTTGCTGTTGGATTTCGGCGCCGAGTACGGAAACTACAATGGTGATTTGTCGCGCTGTATTCCTGTGAATGGTCGGTTTTCGGACCGCCAAAAAGAAGTTTACAATGCAGTCTTATTTGTTCAACGCGAAGCCAAGAAACTGCTCAAACCCGGCGTGAGTCTCCCCGTTTATCACGAGGAAGTTTGCAAAATCATGACAGAGCAGTTGATCAAATTGAGGTTGCTCACACATGATGACGTGAAGGCAAACCCCAAAGCCCACATGAAATATTACATGCACGGTACGAGTCATCATTTGGGCTTGGATGTTCATGATGTTATGCATCGGTGGGAAAATTTGGATGTCAACAATGTCGTTACTGTTGAACCGGGCATCTACATCCCTGAAGAAGGCTTGGGTATCCGTATAGAAAACGATGTCATCATCACCGACAATGGGGTCATCGACCTCATGGATGGCTTCCCCATCGAAGTGGACGAAATTGAGTCTTTAATGAACCGATAAGGTATTGGATTCCTTATTTCCAGCCCAAGGTACCTTTGAGCGGAACAAATTTACAATCTTGTAAAATTTCCGTTTTGGTTTGGGATTCAGAGACCTTGGTGATACGCATCATTTTTTGTTCATCTGTTTGTTCTCCAACGGGAATGACCAATCGTCCACCTACCCTCAACTGTTTTACATACGTATCGGGCACCGAGGGAGCACCGGCTGTAACAACAATGGCATCAAAGGGCGCATGAGCGGGTAAACCCAGAGTACCGTCGCCATGAAACAGCTGGATTTTGGACCCCATGGCCTTGAATACTTCACTGGCTGTTTTTAGTAACGGCAGAATATAT
>JALQWO010000245.1 GCA_023258655.1 Bacteroidia bacterium | reverse complement strand
TCAAAACCACTTACGATTTACCAAAATATGAAATTAACAAAGTAAATCTTGTTCATTTAAACCTAATATTGAACTATCATTTTTAACCTTCGGGAAAAGCCTATGGATGAAATTTACCACGTAAGTAACTGCAGTTGCGGTTGCAATGAAACGGAAAAGTCGGGTGACCGACGGTCATTCCTCAAGCAAGCCTCGGCCCTTGGCCTCGGCTTGGCCTTCGGCACCAAGGTTGCCTCAGGGGTTACACAAGACCCCCATACGCTATCAGAAATCAAAAAATCATCTGCCGTAAAATCCGGTAAAGCCCAGCATTTTACCCTGTTGCATACGTCGGATATTCATGCTCAACTCGACATCCACGATGAATTCTTCCTGGAAAATGGCAAGCCGGTGTACAAAAAACGGGGGGGCATGGCCTCGTTGAAGACCATGATCCAAACCCTCAAAGCGGAAAATCCGCTGAATACGTTGGTGATCGACGGTGGAGATTGTTTCCAAGGTGGCGGCGTAGCCGCTTTATCTGAAGGCAAAGCCATCGTGCCGCTCATGAACAACATTGGGTATGATCTCATGCTTCCCGGTAACTGGGAGGTTGTGTATGGCAAAGAAATGATGCTGCGCGATTTGGGGGCCTATAACGGGGCCAAAATATGTGCCAACATGTTTCATGATACCCAAGATGAACTGAAAGGGGATATGATCTTTCCGCCTTATTGGACAACCCGCGTGGCCGGAATCAAAATTGGATTCATTGGTTATAATGATCCGCTCACGCCGAAACGACAAAGTCCGGCCTACAGCAGTGGAATCCACTTTACGGATCCATCGGTGAATGCGGCCAAATATGTGAAAATACTGCGCGACTATGAACAGTGTGCCATGGTGTTTATGGTTACCCATATGGGATTGGCGCAACAGGTAGATCTGGCCAACAAACCCTATGTAGAGGGGGTGGATTACATTCTGGGGGCGGATACCCATGAGCGCGTGAGAAAACCCATCGAAGGGAAATACGCCAAGGTAACTGAGCCTGGGGCCTTTGGTTCTTTTGTGGCAAAACTCGATATCGTTGTTGAAAATGGCATCGTAAAGGAACACCACTACAACCTCATGGATGTTGATCCAGAAATCTACAAGCCAGACCCAGAAATGCTTTCGCTAGTGGAAACCGCCAAAGCGCCCTATCGCAAAGAATTGGAGACTGTGATTGGGACGTCGAAAACCACATTGGTACGCTATTACGTGATGGAAAATCCCATGGATAACCTCATCACCGATGCGCTGATGTGGAAGTTGAAACCGGACATTGCTTTGTCGAACGGTTTCAGATTTTGTCCGCCCCTGGTCCCAGATCCTAAAACGGGAATGGCAACCATCACCAACGATTATCTTTGGAGCATGTTGCCGGTGAATTCAGAGGCGAAGTGGGCACAGGTCACGGGTTCGCAATTGAAGGAATGGTTGGAAAAAGAGTTGGAAAACGTGTTTGCCAAGGATCCTACCAAGCGATTCGGTGGATGGGTGGTTCGATTCAAGGGCATGGAAGTGAATTTTACGGCCGATAAGCCTAAGGGGCAAAGGGTGAACTGGATCAAAATCAAAGGCAAAAAGTTGGAGGCCATGGAGCAGGGATTGAGAGGTCCGCAGTTGTATTCGGTGATTGCGTGCGACCGCGAAGGAGATCCGGTTGATACGTTGTGCCGAATTGAAAAAGTGCAAAATCCGAAGTTGTTGGGCATCAATTTGCATGATATTGTGCGGGAGTATCTGAAAAAATTCTCACCTGTCGCCCCCAAAATTGAAGGGCGCATTCACTGCACAGACAAGCCCATAACACTGCTGTCGCAATTGGAAGGGTATGATTACGATTTTGTTTAAGGGTGCGTGATTTTTGTCACTGTAAAAGCCGGTTTGTTGGTGCAACTTTGTAGAATCAGAAAGAAGGAATGATGGAAATCGTAGGTTATGTTGGTGCAGTTTTGATGGGGCTTTCCCTGGGATTGATTGGCGGCGGTGGTTCCATTTTAACGGTGCCCATTTTGGTGTATTTGTTTCAGGTTGATGCTGTTTTGGCTACCGCGTATTCCTTGTTTATTGTGGGGTTGACCTCATTGGTGGGTTCTGTTAGTCACGTAAAACTTGGAAACATACATTGGCGCACGGCCGTAGTTTTTGGTATTCCCAGTATCA
>JALQWO010000244.1 GCA_023258655.1 Bacteroidia bacterium | reverse complement strand
AAGGATTCAACGGAATCAGTTACAACCCTTCGTTCCAGTTCAATTTAACCCGCAGTTCTGTGAGCGATCCTACATTCCCTACTTCGGGAAGTACATTCACGTTCCAAGTACAGGCTACGCCCCCAATTTCTTTGTTATCGAAAAGAAACTACTCAGAAATGAGCTTGAACGACAAGTACAAGTGGGCTGAGTTTCACAAGTGGAAGTTGGATGCGGAATGGTACACCCCTATTTACAAGAAGACGGTGTTGATGGCGAAGGCGAGAATGGGATTCTTGGGGTATTATAATCCTGATTTGGGTCTTACTTTCTTTGAGCGATTCCAGGTGGGTGGTGCCGGTATTTTTGGATTCAACATTGCGGCTACGGAGATTATTTCGCAGCGCGGATATGACAACTATACCATATCATCAACGGCGATGGGTGCCCAGGCCGGTGCGCCAATTTTCAATAAGTTCACGGTAGAATTGCGTCAGGCGATTACGACCGGACAGGCGGCTACGGTTTATGTATTGGGTTTTGCGGAGGCGGGTGATGCATGGTCTAGCATGAGTAAATACAACCCATTCCAATTGAAGCGTGCAGCGGGTGTTGGTATCCGATTGTTTATGCCGATGTTTGGATTGATCGGTTTGGATTGGGCCTATGGCTTTGATTACAAGCAGGTGCCAGCGAGCGGTAAGCCCACACAGGTACACTTCTTTATCGGACAGCAGTTTTAATTGAACATTCGACGATTACAAATCGAAGCGAATGCCTTGGGCTAGTGGCAATGACTTGCCGTAGTTGATGGTGTTGGTTTGTCTGCGCATGTAGGCCTTCCAAGCATCAGAACCGCTCTCACGTCCGCCGCCAGTTTCTTTTTCACCGCCAAATGCACCGCCAATCTCAGCCCCAGAGGTGCCGATATTTACGTTGGCAATACCACAATCAGAGCCCCAAGCGCTGAGGAATTGTTCGGCTTCTTGGAGGTTGTTGGTAAAGATGGCGCTCGATAGACCTTGTTTCACATCGTTTTGCATGTGGATGGCTTGGTCGATATCGCTGTAAGACATCAGGTATAAAATGGGTGCGAAGGTTTCTTCCTGTACAATATTGAAGTGGTTTTGGGCCTCACAGATGGTGGGTTTCACATAGCATCCACTTTGGTATTGGTCTCCGGAAAGCACTTCTGCGCCGCACAATACGGCTCCGCCTTCGGCCTTGAGCTTTTCGATCGCTGTGTTGTAGGCATTCACGGCATCTTTGTCGATCAGCGGCCCCACATGGTTGTTTTCATCCAGGGGATTTCCGATGCGCAATTGTCCGTATACCGACACCAACTTGGCTTTCACGGTATCATAAATGCTTTCATGTACGATGAGTCGGCGTGTGGTGGTGCATCGCTGTCCTGCCGTTCCCACTGCCCCAAACACGATGGCTACCATGGCCATTTCGAGGTTGGCTTCTGGTGTGAGGATGATGGCGTTGTTGCCACCGAGTTCTAGGATGGATTTGCCCAGACGCTGTCCTACTACTTCGGCCACCCGTTTGCCCATTCTGGTACTTCCGGTGGCGCTGATGAGCGGAACACGGGGGTCGTGGCTCATGGCTTCACCGATTTCGCGATCGCCTTGTATGAGGCAAAAAATGCCTTCGGGGAGTTGGTTGTTTTTGAGTACTGTTTGCAAGATATGTTGCACTGCTGCGGCGCTTGCAGGTGTTTTTTCTGAGGGTTTCCACACACAGGTATTACCGCAGATGGCTGCGAGCATGGCGTTCCAAGACCAAACGGCAACGGGGAAGTTGAATGCGCTGATGATGCCCACAACTCCTAGGGGATGCCATTGTTCGTACATGCGGTGATTGGGTCGTTCCGAGTGCATTGTTAAACCATGAAGCTGTCGGCTCAATCCCACGGCAAAATCGCAGATATCGATCATTTCCTGTACTTCGCCGAGGCCTTCCTGCAGACTTTTACCCATCTCATAGCTCACGAGGGCGCCGAGGTTGGCTTTGTGCAGACGCAGGGCATCGCCAATTTGCCTTACAATTTCGCCGCGCTTGGGTGCCGGTGTATGTCGCCAAGTCACAAACGCCTCCTGAGCGGTTTGGATTACCTGATCATAGGTTTGTTGGTTGGCGAATTCCACTTGGGTGATATGTGCACTGTCTACGGGTGATAGGATCTTGCGGGTGTTGGCATTGGGAGTTTGAATCC
>JALQWO010000243.1 GCA_023258655.1 Bacteroidia bacterium | reverse complement strand
TATATTATTGAACAGTCGATCTTTTGAACGAGGTTGTTACTCGTATTTGTAAAATCCTTGCTTGGTTTTTTTTCCGTGATGCCCGGCTTCCACTTTTTGCTGTTGAATGCGGTTTGGCCTGAATTTGGGATCGTAGTGAAACTGCTGAAACATGGAACTTGTCACACTGAAATTGGTGTCTACTCCAATCAAATCCATGAGTTTGAATGGGCCCATTTTGAATCCGCTGCTTTCCAACAATCGATCAATGGATTCCATGCTTGCGGCATTTTCTTCAAGGGCTTTCAAACTTTCTACATAGTAATGTCGGGCCACACGGTTAACGATAAAACCAGGTGCATCCGCCGCGTAGACCGTGGTTTTGCCCAACGACTGCGACCATGCAAAAGCTCGCTCAGCAACCCCGATATCTGTGGCAACCCCTTTGATTATCTCCACCAATTTCATGATATGGGCGGGATTAAAAAAATGCACACCCACAACGCGTTCCGGGTATTTCAGTGGTGCAGCGATTTGGGTAATTGGAATGCTTGAAGTATTGGTGGCAAAGATGGCATCAGGGGAATTGATGGATTCCAAAAAACCGAATAGTTCACGCTTGACGGGCAATTGTTCCAATACCGCCTCGATAATGAAATCAGCAACGAGTGTATTGCGATCCAGGGTGGTACTGAGGAGCGACAGGGCAGCTTCGGCTTTTTCTGTTGTGGATTTTCCTTTGGAGACAGCCACCTCCAGTTGGGATTTGATGTAGGTCAACCCCTTTTCCAATGCCGAGGGGTGAACATCGAATAGTACGGTAGGATATCCTGCTTGAATACTGCAAAGCGCGATTCCAGATCCCATTACGCCGGCGCCAATGACTGCCACTTTCATCATGATTCAAAGTTAAGGATTACGCCATGGAACTTAATGTCCTCTTAACCAGCTTTGGGGATTTTGTTTTTCTTGACCATGCCAAACTTGGAATTGGAGAACGGCTTTACCGTCTTCGTCTGTCATCACTTTTCCGATGTGTTGGTTCATGCGAATCACCTGTCCCTTTTCAACCAGAACCACAGAAAGATGGGAATACACTGTGAAGAAATCCCCGTGGTTCACCAGCACTGCTTGACCTTGTCCGGGAATATTTAATATAGCACTCACTGTGCCTTCAAAAACAGCACTCGCCAGGGCACCTTTGGGTGAAGTGATGTCTACGCCATTGTTTACTGTGGTTATGCCCTCTAAATCGGGATGTTCGTGGACACCGAATGTTTGAGAAATGAAGCCACGTTCTACCGGCCATGGTAAGTTGCCTTTGTTTTTGGAAAAAGCACCACCGATTGCCCGCGCTTGAGGAGATAGCATATTTTCCTTGCCTGCCGATGAACTGCTTGCACCGGATCTTGCTTTGGCCGCACTGGCACTGGCTCGCGCTTTTCGTTTTCTTTCTGCTTCTATTTCTTTGGCAATTAGTCGGCTAATTTCATTGTTCAGTCGTGCGATGGCTTTTTCGTTTTGACGAATTCGATCACGCAATTCCTCCTCCCTGCCAGAAAGCTCTTTGACCAGCGTTTGTTTTGCCTGTTTGTCCGTTTCTAACTCTTTGGATTCTTTTTCATTTTCACCCATCAGCACGGATTTTTCTTTTTTTACGCCTTCCAGTTGGTTAATTGTTTTTCCGAGCGACTGAGCTTGGGCTGTAATGGCGCCGATTTGGTGTCTTCGATACCCAGAGATTTTTCTCAGATATTTCCAACGCCTCATGGCTTGTGAGATGGACTTTGACGAAAAGACAAAGGCAATTTCACGGCCACTTTTGCGCGTTTTGTAGGCCTTAATGATCGTTTTTTTGAGTTTTTGACGTTGGGCATCGTGCTCTTTCGTCAAACTATCCAAGAATTTTTGCTTTTGACTCAACTCATAGTTCACTGAACGAATTTCCATACCCAAGTTTTTAATCACTACTTGGCGTTGTTGGATGATTTGATTGAGTGAATTCAGTTTGTCCAGGGTAACGGACTTCTCTTTTTGGGTGGAGGTCAGGGCTTTTTTTTGCTCAGCGATGACCCGCTGCATTTTTTTGCGTTTGGCTTCGAGTTGTTTGCGTGATTGGGCTTGTGTTGTGTTTGGCAACAGGGAAGCAATCAAGAGCAATATGAGGGCCAGGATGCGCAAAATATTATTTCAGGGGTAGGGTTTTGCGTTTGTAGGAATCGTCGAT
>JALQWO010000242.1 GCA_023258655.1 Bacteroidia bacterium | reverse complement strand
GCCTTAATTCTTAGCCTTTAAACTCATCCAAACCCCATTGGTTCAACGCACCGATGCGCTGATGGTCGGTCAAATCAAACATCGTAGGAACCACCGAAATGTACCCGTGTTTCAAGGCCCACTCATCGGTATCCTGTCCGTGATCCATATTGATAAAATTGCCCGTCATCCAATAGTAATCCCGACCAAACGGATCTTTGCGCTGATCGAACGACTCCTTCCATTTCGCTTGGGCTTGTCGACAAATTTTGATCCCTTTGATCTCACCATCCTCGGGCACCGGCATGTTCACATTCAACAGCGTGCCATAGGGTAAATCATGGGTCAACACCGAGGTCATGATTTTTTTGATATAGGGTTTTACCACCTCAAAATTGGCGTTCCAACTGTAATCGCAAAGCGAAAATCCGATGGCCTTCATCCCATCAATCGACGCTTCCACTGCGGCACTCATGGTACCAGAATAAATCACGTTGATGCTGGAATTACTCCCGTGATTGACGCCAGAAACCATCAAATCAGGTTTGCGCACCAACAGTTTATCTATCGCGATTTTCACACAATCTACGGGTGTGCCTGTACATTGGTAAGCCTTTACTCCGGCATGAATATCTACCTCTGTAATTCTGATCGGATGATTGATCGTGATGGCATGTCCCATCGCACTTTGCGGCTTGTCTGGCGCCACCACAATCACATCGCCCAACTGCTTGGCAACATCAATCAAAGCGGCAATGCCAGGGGCGGTAATGCCATCGTCGTTGCTGATCAAAATCAAAGGTCTGCTGTTTTCCATTTCTACTACAAACCTAGCACTTTTTTATCCCTGTTTTTTCGGTGTACCTTTGCATTATGGTTAACAAGTATGCCCAACGCGGGGTCTCCTCACAAAAAGAAGACGTTCACAATGCCATCAGCCAAGTGAGCAAAGGATTGTTCCCTAAGGCGTTTTGCAAAGTGGTTCCCGATGTGTTGAGCAACAACCCCGATGATTGTTATATCATGCACGCCGATGGGGCAGGCACCAAAAGCAGCCTTGCCTACCTATATTGGCGTGAAACCGGCGACCTTTCGGTTTGGGAAGGCATCGCCCAAGACGCCATCGTGATGAACACCGACGACTTGCTTTGCGCGGGCGTTACCGGTCCTTTCATGCTCTCTTCCACCATTGGAAGAAATAAAAATCTCGTCCCCGGTGAAGTTATCAAGGCCCTGATCGAAGGCACAGAACAATTTTGCGCAAACATGCGTGAGCACGGCATTGAAATCCATACCACGGGTGGCGAAACCGCCGATGTGGGCGACTTGGTACGCACTGTGATTGTAGATTCAACATTGATCGCCAAAGCCAAACGCAGTGAAATTATTGACAATGCCAACATTGCGGGCGGACAGGTGATCGTAGGTTTTGCGAGTTACGGACAAGCCACTTATGAGTCGCAGTACAATGGCGGCATGGGCTCCAATGGACTTACCAGCGCGCGCCACGATGTATTTTCGAGCCATTACCGTGAGCAATATCCAGAAAGTGACGACCACAATTTACCCAGCGATGTGGTGTATTGCGGTAGCAAACGATTGACCGATGCTGTAGCCGGATCTCCCATCGATGCCGGGAAATTGGTACTATCGGCCACACGAACCTATGCGCCCTTGGTTAAAGCGATATTCGATGCGTGCAAACCCGCCATCAAAGGGATGGTGCATTGCAGCGGCGGCGGACAAACCAAAGTGTTGCACTTCACCCAGAACGTGCATGTCATCAAAGACAACTTACTCCCCATTCCACCTTTGTTCCAACTCATCAAGGACGAAAGCGGCACCGACTGGAAAGAAATGTTTCAGGTATTTAACATGGGCCATCGCCTAGAAATTTATACCAATGAAACTGCGGCCCAACAGATGATTGAGATTGCCAAATCGTTCAATATCGATGCGCAAATCGTAGGGAGGGTGGAAGAAAGTTCATCGAACAAACTGACCATTTCAGGGGATTTCGGCACGCTGCAGTACCCTTGAGCGTTTACCTTTCGGCGCAATAACGTATTAAGCGCCCAAAAATCTTATGAAAAACCACACAACTTCTCTCATTTTTGGACTCATGGCGATGTCTATGATTCCATTTGCCAACGCACAAGCCACTGGCAACGACACCTACAACGAAAACAACCGATTTAAGAACAACGGTTACTACAAAATGGGGGAAAAGGC
>JALQWO010000241.1 GCA_023258655.1 Bacteroidia bacterium | reverse complement strand
TACAACGTGGCGGTGAGGATAAAAAAGTATAAACTATCCACGAGCGGCAGCCCGCATACATACAAGGTCCATCGACAAGTGATGATGAACAGCACACTCAATAGGGCAAATCGGCTCTGCATACCGAGTGATTTACCTAATTCATAAATCATCAAAAAGGCCCCTGCCATGATCAAATTGTTGATGATCAAAAAACAAAAACCCATGGCGAAATCTGGACCGGGAAAATGCTGGGGTTGCATCAAATTTAGAATGGGATGCAACAACGCATGCAATCCGGCTGCTAAAAACGGGACAATGACACGATACCGGCGGATGGGACTTTGATCAAAATCAAAATGTGAAAGTCCCAAGTAAGTATCCAAATCGGGATTGGCGGCTTCTTTGTAAATGTAATCGCTGAACAGGGCAAAAGAAGTGCCTGCGGTAAGACTCAGAAAGAAAAAGTAAATCAAATACGGATGACCTTTGGGCGAACGAAGAAAGTGGAACCATCGGAGCAATACCGCGCTCATTTCTTTTGGTTTTCAAGAAACACTTGAAAGCCATCTTCGTTGTATTCTACAGCAACGTGTTCTTTTAAATTCGTAGATAAGGTAATGCCCACCACATTGGGCCCAACGGGAAATAGTCGGTGCTCTCGGTTCACCAAGGTCACCATCGATAAGCGAGTGGGATCTTGTTGGCAAATAAAATGAGAGGCATGGATGAGCGTTTTGCCAGAGTGAATCACATCATCAATCAACACCACATTTTTCTTTTTCAATTGCACCACGGGCTCCCAAGATGGCATTTGGGTGGGATTTTTCTTGTCCAGTTGTATAGTGGTGATAGAACAGGGAATGGGAGACAGTTTTTGTAAATTAGCAAATAGGGCTTGCGCAATTTTTTCTCCATTGCCTTTGATGCCTACTAAGATGATTTCTTTGCAATCAAAATGCTGCTCGTAGATTTCTTGAGCCATGCGCAACAAGGTCTGTTGGACCTGTTGCGCATGTAATATCAAGGATCTTTCTGTTGTCATGTATTACAAATGGATCACTTCGCCATAGGCAGCCGCAGCGGCTTCCATGATGGCTTCGCTCATGGTGGGGTGAGGATGTACGGTCTTGATCAATTCTTCGCCTGTGGTTTCTAATTTTCTCAAAGCCACGCACTCGGCAATCATCTCAGTTACGTTAGCGCCAATCAAATGCGCTCCCAATAGCTCCCCATATTTCGCATCAAAGATCAATTTCACAAATCCATCTTTGTGTCCCGCCGCACTCGCTTTTCCAGAAGCGCTGAAGGGGAATTTACCAATTTTTAATTCATAACCCGCGGCCTTGGCGGCTTTCTCGGTATAACCCACACTGGCAATTTCAGGACTGCAGTAGGTGCATCCGGGAATGTTGTTGTAATCCAAAGCTGCTGGATGATGACCTGCAATTTTCTCTACGCAAATGATGCCTTCCGCACTGGCCACGTGCGCCAAAGCTTGGCCGGGCACACAGTCGCCGATGGCGTAATAGCCGGGAAGATTGGTTTGGTAATACTTATCCACTACAATTTTTCCTTTGTCGGTGACGATTCCAACCTGCTCCAATCCGATATTTTCGATATTGGCCACCACACCCACTGCAGAAAGGACGATGTCTGCTTCGATGACTTGCTCTCCGTCTGCCGTTTTTACTTTCACTTTACAACCCTTGCCTGCTGTGTCCACTCCTGTTACTTCCGCGTTGTTCAATATGTCAATTCCGTTAGACTTGAATGTCTTGGTCAACGCTTTTGAAATGTCCTCATCTTCCACGGGAACGATGTTGGGCATGTATTCCACGATGGTCACCTTGGTGCCCATAGCATTGTAGAAGTAGGCAAACTCCACCCCAATGGCGCCCGAGCCGACGATCACGATGCTCTTGGGTTGCTCAGGCAATGTCATCGCCTCACGGTAGCCAATGATTTTCTTTCCGTCTTGCTTCAGATTGGGCAACTCGCGAGAGCGCCCCCCTGTGGCAATAATGATGTGGTTAGCGGAAATTTCAGAGGTGGTGCCATCCGCAGCAGTGACGGATACTTTTTTACCCGGCATCACCTTTCCGTTGCCCATGATGACATCAATTTTATTTTTCTTCATCAGGAACTGGATGCCTTTGCTCATTTTATCTGCCACGCCACGGCTTCGGTTGATAACGCCACCAAAATCTGCGCTGGCATTTTGGATGGTTACGCCATAATCAGCAG
>JALQWO010000240.1 GCA_023258655.1 Bacteroidia bacterium | reverse complement strand
ACGTAGAGGGCAATGATCGACATGGCTATCGGCGAATAATCAAAAGTAGGGAAAATCGCATCAGGTTTGTTCAGATGCCGAAACCGTTTCCACATTGAAACGAAAGTCCTGAATTGAGTATCGCCAAATCGTTGGAAATCAAATTGCTTGATAATTTAATATCGTTAATTAACGATTAAATTATATTTAAATGGACTTCACGACTTCAACCTCCACACATTCTCCGTCCCAACTCTTTTTTGATACCACCCTGTGCGAACTAGAAATGGTGTCGCCGACGACACCGAATCCAAAGGTTCCACACCCCTGGGGCGCATGGTTGGTGATGTGGCACATCGCGCAGTACCACAAATCTCCTTTGTTTTGGGTTTCGTATGGCTCCAGCGGCATTCCAATTACCAAATCGTCTTTCCTGTACACCGCAGCATCAAACAGTCCAATCTGACCTGAAAACACCTCCACCTCTTTCGTTGTTTTGCGGGCAAGAAGAATGCTGGCCCTTTCATGTCGGGCGATAATACGCTCCAAATAACCCAATGTGTTGAATGTAAAATGGACCATCCAAATACCCTTGCGCACATTGTTCAATTTGACGGCATTATTGGTGTCTTCGAAGACACTGGGATCGGCAATGATTAGCCTGCCCGATTTTACGATAAATCGAAATTGCAATACAGTTTCCAACATGTTTAAGGGATTGTGACGGCAAAGAACCCGACTGTATTCGAAAATCACAAATTGAATGGCGCACAGCCTTCAGTTACAAACCAGAAACCAAAATATCACAGATTCAACTCATTGTATAACAACGAGTTTTTGATTATCTTTGCAGTAACAACATCAAGAACCCTTCAATGGGTACCAACCGAGTCGCGAGACCACGGTGGTAAAATGGATGAGGACCACATTGTCACAATAAAGCGCCAATCCCCCCTACTCTATTTTCCTTGATGCGAAAACAAAATCGCCATGGAAACACATTATTCAACACCTACACTGGGCCGTTATGCAGATTTGCTTAACAAACCTCTGAGCACATCGCTCAACAAAATCAATGAAGAACTATTCACCAAACTGGGCCAATTGTATCTGGAACGATTTGGATTTTTCACGGTCATTTACCGTTTTCGAAACCGAAAAATCTGGCTAAAAGTCTATTATTTCAAATCGCTGATTGAATACAACAAACGAGAAGTAGAAGCATTTATCAATCAAATGTACGCGTGTGAATTCCCCGAACTGCAATACGATGAGTGCAATATGATTCACTTGCCCGTAAAAGCATCTCGCGATGTGAAAGCCCTGAAAAAATTGGAAACCTCAGCGGAAACAGAGGACTATTTACAAGGTATAATGTCGCCCAACGATTACATCAGCTACAATCCAACCACACGAGAAGGGGGCACGACTTGGGGATCCAGCGAACCCAACCACAACGATTATCTCCGATGGCAACGCATGCTTTTCGAAGGGTTTCTTGAACCGGGATACGAAGATAGTTTGGACGAATTAACAACCAGCCCTTACCAAGCGAACTACAACTGCACCGCGCACAAAATCTGCTTTCAGAACCCAAAATACAAATTATCAATGGGTGATGGCTATTTCATGATTTCATGGGAAACCCTTTTGAAGTATGAACACATTGAGATACCCATAAAATTTCAATGGAAAGGGGTTGATTTTCAAATGACAATTTACAGTGAAACAACAGGCAGATCTTTTCACTGCGCGGCAGAAATCCACTATTTCGACATACAAGCCAGATGCGGCATAGGGATGAGCACATTGGGTGGCGGATATATTGGCAAGCATCCTGACATACGCATCGGCCGACATCAACTGATATTCAGCTTCGGTAAAACGCATGTCCATTTGTCCTTTCGAGAACTTGACTTTGCCATGCACGATGACACCAAAGCTGTTCCGACGGATTTTACCTATTTCTTATGAACATCGTTGGCAAGGTTGTCAATTTCGTGATCCACCCTTCCAAGGGGCGAATTTTGAATCACGAAAGGAGACCAACTCATGACCGCTACACAGAGAAAAAACACCACATTCATGCGTCCACAGACGCACACGTTTGATTTTTACAAGGACAATACCGGCTGGTACATTGATTTTCCGGCTTTCATCGAACAAGGACTGGGAACCAAGGGCGATTTGGCGATGGTTTCGGGGGCTGATAACATGCTCGATTACCTGAGCTGTGGCCAGACGCGCACGACCTTGACATTCTCCAACATGG
>JALQWO010000023.1:13891-14126 GCA_023258655.1 Bacteroidia bacterium | reverse complement strand
TGGCCTTGAGCTATCCTGGCGTGGAGAAGGCGTATGCCATCCAGGCGGGTCGCGAATTGCGTATTATCATGTCGGCCGAGAAATCGAACGACGAGAATGCGGACACGTTGGCGTTTGAGCTTTCGAACCGCATTATGACCGAGATGCGATATCCCGGACAGGTGAAAATCACTGTGATTCGCGAGAAGCGCAGCGTAGGCATCGCAAAATAATTGGCTGGTCCGATGTACCTCAC
>JALQWO010000023.1:10643-13877 GCA_023258655.1 Bacteroidia bacterium | reverse complement strand
AGAGGGCATATTGCGTTTTCACGGGGTATTCACCGACGTAGACGCGTTGCTACAGGCGGAGGCATTGCGTGGGGTGAAGTTGAGGGCTTGTATTTTCAGTACGGTGCGGAAGGACATACCTTGGCTCACGGGGTTGGACTGTCCGGTGCATTTGTTCAGCAGCAGCATGAATTTGCCGGTGCGGATGGGTTATGCAACGCCGGAAACCCTGGGTGCAGATCGATTGGCGGGGGTGTTGGGGGCGCATTGTTTGATGGCTCAGCGCGGGGAGATCACGGCTTGTTTGGTGATGGATGCAGGCACTTGCATTACTTACGATTGGTTGGATGCGAGGGCTAGTTATTTGGGAGGCAGTATTTCGCCGGGGTTGCACATGCGGTATTTGGCCTTGCATCAGCAAACGGGCAAGCTGCCTTTGGTGAGTCACGAATCGTTTGTGGGCGCTTGGGGAAATAGCACGAATGAGAGCATCTTGTGCGGGGTGCAGCAGGGGATTGTGGGTGAATCGCACCGACAAATTGCGTTGTTCCTCGAAAAACACCCTGATGGACAGGTATTTATCACGGGTGGCGACGGGTTATTCTTGGCGGAACAACAGAAAACAAAGATATTTGTGGAGCCTATGCTCGTTCATTACGGGCTGATGCACGCACTTCAACACCATGAGAATTCCTAAACAACTCTTTTACGTATCGGCCTTGTTTATTTTCGGGGCATCTCAGGTGTTCGCGCAGTCTGCTGGCGGTCAGAACTTGACCTTTTCACCCTACAGCAATTTTGGAATTGGGGAATGGATTGGCACAAATCAGGTTCAATGTGGAAGTAATTTGCATACTCGATCAGGAGCCTATTCATACACCATGCACAATCCGGCCACGCTGGGAAACTTGTATTACACAACGTTTGATGTGGGTGGGAGTTTCAAAGGAGCCAAAATCCAGGCGGGAGATCAAACCCAAACCTTTCAAGGCGGGGGTTTGAGTTATATCAATTTGGGGTTCAGAACTTATAACTACTACCATCGCAGGGCAGTATTGGACAGTGCTTCCAAACAAAAACGGATCAAAAGTACTCGGTATGGTATAAATTCAGCAGTGTCATTGCAACCACTCACGACGGTTGGTTACCAATACACATTTCGCGATAGTACCCCATTCATCAACAGAACCACGCATGCGGGCTATGGTGGAGTAAATATGGTTGAGTTGGCAAACGCCTTACGTTTGGGTCAGCACATTAGTTTGGGTTATAGCATTGGCCGTGTTTTTGGTCAGTTAAATGACCAATCCATTTTTAGCGTACCCGATAGCAATGATCTGAATTTGCTGGAGGATATAAAATCGGTGAATGTTCATGGTTTTCAGCAAAAGGTTGGAATCATGACGTATTTCAAACTGGACTCAACGTACCATACTTTGGGAGCAAGCGCTCAATTTTTCACGGGGATGTCGGGCCAACAAACGCGGTTCACCAGGACCATGGATTTGATTGGCAGTCAGATCTATGTGGTGGATACGGTGCTAAACGAGGTTTCACCCAAAACGGCATTTTCGTTACCCGGTAGCTTTGGTGCAGGGTATCAGTTTCAATATCGTCAACGTTGGTCAGTGGCCTTAGATTACCGCAAACAGGTATGGGGCACATTGGATCCGATGTTTTTTGATGCAGGAAGAAGGTATATCGATCGCACGGATTACGGTTTTACATTCACATTGAACCCCAATGATTTTAAGCATCCCAGTCACAAGAAGATGCGTTGGCCTGTTCGCGTGGGTGGTGTATTGTCTGAAACCCAATATTCCTTTTCGAAACCAACCGGAGCCGGTACGAATCGCATTTTGCAGCAACGGGCATTCGTGGGTATAGGTGTTCCGTTGGTTCGCAGATACTATGACAACACGGTGTTGAGCAGTGTCATTCATTTGCAGTTGGATTACGTGCAGCGGGGATTGGCGTCTGATGGTTTGGCAAAGGAACAATTCATCAATTTGACCATGGGATTGCAATTGGGTGATTTATGGTTTCAGCGCAGAAAATTTGATTGATGATGCGGGGGCTATGGGCCATAGTTTTCTTGTTATTTTTTGGGTGTAGTGATACACACAAAAAGGTGGTTGTGAAAAAGAAAAAGGGCACTTTTGAGAGCGCGGAGTATGCGGAGAAGGTGACCATCGAGTATACGGATTCTGGCCGTTTGCGCGCTAGGGTATTCAGTCCGATTCTGATGGCTGTGAAAGCCAAGAGAAATCCATATTTGTTGATGAAGAAGGGGTTGAAAGTTGATTTTTATGATGAAAAAGGGGCTTTGGAAAGCTACATGACGGCTGAGTATGGTATCAGTTACATGGACGATAAAAAAGTCATCGTTCGAAACAATGTGGAGATTCTCAACATCAAAGGTGAAACACTCAATACAGAAGAATTGGTTTGGGACCAGCAGTCTGGCGTTATTCGCACGGATAAATTCGTGAAAATCACGGGTGAAGACCAAATCACAACCGGTACAGGGTTGGTAAGCAATCAATCATTTACCGATTGGGAAATCATCAATTATTCAGGAACAATCAATTTACCCAATGATAAAAAACCACGTCCTCGCCCTCTTATCTCTGGTCGCGGCCGCTATTAGCGGTACGGAGAGTATACTGCAGTTTTATGCTTCTGGAATTCGTTCGGGATCTGGCTGGCTCATGTTGGTGGTATTTGGTGCGAGTTTTTATTTCTACGTCGGATTTAAAAAGGCCCGTCGGGAGATGATGCAACAAGGCAAACGCTAAATCTTTATCTTCGCAAGGCATCATGAAAATATCCATTGAATGGTTAAAATCGTTGTTACCTACGGGGGCATCGGCACAAGAGATTGCTGATTTGTTGTCTGTTTCTGGATTGGAGGTAGAGCATCTAGAACCTTGGTTTAGCGCAGGCAATGGTTTGGAAGGTTTTGTGATTGGCGAGGTTGTTACTTGTCAAACGCATCCTAATGCGGATCGTTTGCGTATTACGACGGTGAATGTTGGTGGGGAGAAATTACTACCCATTGTTTGTGGTGCACCCAATGTAGCGACTGGGCAGAAAGTGGTAGTTGCTTTGGTGGGTACTGAGATTGTGATGGAGGGAAAGGAGCCGTTTGTGATTGGAAAAGCGAAGATTCGTGGCGAGGTTTCTGAGGGGATGATTTGTGCAGAGGACGAGTGTGGTCTAGGCAGCAGTCACGATGGTATTTTGGTGTTGCCT
>JALQWO010000023.1:4986-10544 GCA_023258655.1 Bacteroidia bacterium | reverse complement strand
GTATTTTGGTGTGGTGAAGGATGAGGTGATGGAGATAGGTCTCACGGCCAACCGGGGTGATGCGGCATCGCATGTAGGTGTTGCCAATGATTTGGCGGCATTGTTACACTTGCCGTTTGAGCGAATTGCTGAAAAGGACGCCGAGCGGAGCGAGGCGTGGATGAATAAAAAGATGGGTTTCCCTGTTTTCATTGAAAACGCTGAATGGTGTGAGAGATACATAGCCCTTGAAATCAACGATTTACAACTGAGCAACAGTCCAGCCTTTGTAAGGAGCAGGTTGCGCGCAATTGGTATTGAGCCAAGGAACAATGTTGTGGATGCCACAAATTATTTTTTGCATCAGACGGGACAGCCGAGTCATGCGTTTGATGCGGATAAAATTAAGGGGGGTATCGCTGTGAGATTGGCGAAAGCGGGGGAAACGTTGGTGCTATTAGACGGAAAGACAATTGAGTTGCATGCACAGGATGTGGTGATAGCCGATGAACGTGGACCGATTGCATTGGCGGGGGTGATGGGCGGACAGGCAACGGCGGTGTCGGCAGATACCAAGCGTGTGTTGTTGGAGGTGGCTCATTTTCATCCCACGGCGGTGCGGAAGTCGGCGAAGCGACACAATTTGCACACGGATGCGGGATTCCGGTTTGAGCGCGGCATAGACAAGGAGAACATGGCGGGTGTGGCGATGCAGATCGCCATCCATTTGGAGGCCCATGCGGGCGGAAGTTGGACGGGTGTTACTTCGGTGTATCCAGTGCCGTTTGAACCGCGGGCAGTAGAGATGCAGGTGAAGGAATTGACGGCGTTTGCGGGCTTGGACATTCCGGGGGCTGAGGTGGTTGCGATATTGGAGCGGTTGGGCTTTGGGGTTGAGGGTGATGAGGCATTGAAAGTAAGTGTTCCGGGCTGGCGCAACGACGTTGAGCAGGCGGTTGATTTGTATGAGGAGGTGATGCGCATTTACGGGTACGATCGCGTGCCAATGAATGGCAAATTACAAGCAACGTTGGGCACGTTTGAGGGGATGAAGTTGCGGAAATCGGAGAACGTATTGCGACAGTTTTTATGTGACCAGGGGCTGTTGGAAGCGGCAACGAATTCATTGCATCCCGCGGCTTGGTATCCTGATAAGGAAGATTTGGTTCATTTGAGCAATCCGTTGAGCAGCGATATGGACGTGATGCGTGCGTCGTTGATTCCTGGGTTGTTGCAATCGGTGGCGTATAATATCAACCGAAGGGCGGAGGGTGTGAAGTTGTTTGAATTGGGCCGGATTTACCAGAAAACGGCGAAGGGTTTCAGGGAAACACCTACGCTATCAATGGTGTTTTGGGGCAGTGTATCGCAAGAGAGCTGGGAGTCCAAACCACAGGAGATAGGGTATTACGATATTAAGCGGTTGTTACAGGGGCTGTTGGTACGATTGGGCAGCAAGGCATCGGTTGATACTATAGAGATTTTCAAGGCGCCGAAAGCATGGTTGAAGGCAGCGGATATTTCATCTACGGTATGGTGCGTTGAAATCCCATGGCGTAAGTTGTTGAGCAACAAGGGCGAGGGTTTTGTTGTGGTTTCGGCCCCGAAGTATCCAGGCATGCGAAGAGATTTGAGTTTGGTGGTGGATACGGCGACCACATTTGCTTCATTGATGCAGGTGGTGAAGACGGTGAAGGCGCCGTTGTTGCAGGATGTGCGGGTGTTCGATGTTTTCGAGGGCAAACCCTTGGAGGCAGGCAAGAAGGCGGTGGCGATGTCGTTCCATTTTCTGAATCCCGAGGCCACATTAACCGAGTCGGAGGTTGACAGCAAGATGCAGGCTTTCATGAAGGCCTTTGAGGCGGCGGGTGCAACAATCAGAAAATAAAGTATTTTCGGATAGTCTATTCAAACAACTCATCGGGCCCATGGGCGAAGAACATTCTAGTCACCGCAGCAAAGTTGCTCTTCTGGCAAAAATTGTATCCATAATTACTTTTCCGGGATTTGTTGCAGCCGCGGGTTTTTTGTTGTTGCGGGACGGGGTGTTTGTGTCGGATGATTTGTTGGGAGAGAACGTGGTTATGGCCCATTTGCATTTTTCAGGGGCACTCTTTGGTTATGTTTTGGTGCCTTTGTTTTTTGTCTTTTTTTTGTTGTGGCAAAAGAAAATAGATAGTATTCAGATGCCGCTTTTGTCTGATAGAAAGTGGGGGTTTTTGGGAGCGATTGTTGGCGCACTGCAGGTTTTTTTTATGACTTGGGTGGATGCGCCAGAAAGGGCAGGGAGCGAGTTAAAATCCTTGTCGAAATACCTAGACGCCGCCACTTTGAACACGTTGAAAGATTTGCATTCATCTAAGGCGGATCAAAAAATAGGGCTATTGGAACACGAAATACAAACATACACTTTGGTTGTGTTGGTAGCCTTGGCATTGATGTATGTGTTTGTTTTGTTGAATCGAAAATTGTCGATACACATGTGTGCAGCAGCCACCGTAATCACTCAATCGTTTATAAGCATGTTTCATCTTTACGATCAAATCCCCGTGGAGGAGCAATTTGTAAAGTCTTTTGGCATGCCCTGGGGTGGATGGGGAAATCATTGGGAACGCCCTCTTACACAGTCTTTTGTTCTATTTGGGTGTGGTTTGTTGGCGCTGATTTATTGGGCAAGGCGAAAGGAAAAGGCACATTCCCATGAAGAATTGCTCGGGGGATTGATGTTGGGCATTGGCGTCCCTGTTTTGGGGCTATTGTTCTAATCAGTTTTTTGTAGATATGTTCTATTTTCGCACTATGGAGTTGACCAGTGTACTTTATGAGAAGCGCGGGAGTGTGGCGCACATCACGTTGAACCGTCCGGATGTTTTCAATGCATTCGATGAAACCCAGAGTTACGATTTGCAGGCGGCGTTGAAAGAGGCGGCCAAGGATGCGGAAGTAAGGGTATTGGTGTTGACGGGTGCGGGCAAGGCATTTTGCAGTGGTCAGGATTTGAAGGCGATTGCGGGATCTAAAAACCGGTCGTTGAGTGACTCTTTGTACAAGCGTTACAACCCCATCATCAAGGCGATGCGTGAGATGCCAAAGCCGATCATTGGCAGAATCAATGGCGTGGCGGCGGGTGCGGGTGCTTCGTTGGCCTTGGCTTGTGACTTTATTGTGGCAGCGGAAAATGCTTCTTTCATTGAAGTCTTTGTGAATGTAGGTTTGGTGCCGGATTCGGGTTCTTCATATTTTCTACCCAAGGCGATTTCGCCGGCGAGGGCTTTTGAAATGGCCACGATGGCGCCCAAGATTTCTGCGGCTCAGGCGTTGGAGTGGGGCTTGGTAAACCGCGTGGTTTCTGCGGAGTTGTTGGATGAGGAGGTTGGTAAAGTGGCCGAATACTATGCACAGGCACCAACGATGGCTGTAGGAATGATCAAGAAAATGTTGAATAAGGCGGGCCATTCGGATTTACAGACAATGTTGCAATACGAAGCTTACTGTCAGGAAATTGCGGGACGAAGTGAAGACTATCGCGAGGGTGTATCGGCATTCAACGAGAAGAGAAAACCCGTGTTTAAGGGAAAGTAATTTAGTAATTCGCAGATTGCGAGAAAAAGGCTCATGTTTCGCTTTTGGATATGGGATAAATCCCATGGAAAGTGAGTCAAAGATTTGTCACGACCAATGTTTCACCATCATTTTGATGTATTTTGCGTTTGTATGTTGAATTTTCCTTTGGAAAACTTGCGATTGAAGGTGTTGAATTTCATGGTTTTGTTGGTATTGCCATGTGGAATTTTGCTATCACAGACCTCAGAAAGTGGAGGAAGTTTGAATCCTCATGCTGATGAGCCGTGTGGGTTTGCCACTGTAATACAGCAGCTGGAAGCACAATATCCTGGTTTTAGATTGTCTTATGATCAGCAAACGCTGAATGCAAAGCAGTCTGATGCGCGAAAATTGAGAGACCAGGGAATAGACCGACGTAAAAAGGTCATCAAAGATACATTGTACTACTACGACACCATTTACACGGTCCCAGTCGTTTTTCATGTGATTTACAATGTTGCCAACGAAAATTTACATGACTCATTGATTATTTCGCAGTTGGCGGTGTTAAATCGCGACTTTAATCGATTGAATTCAGACACCGTAAAAACAAGGAGTGTTTTTAAGTCGCGGGCGGGTAACGCACGAATTCAATTTGAATTCGCCAAAGTTGATCCCAGTGGAAATGCAACCAATGGAATCGTTCGGAAGGCAACGACAAAGACCACCTTTGGATCGGCTACTGGCAATCTACAAGATTTAATGAAGGCCACATCTACCGGCGGTGATGATCCATGGGATCCAACGAAATATTTGAATATTTGGGTTTGCGATTTAAGTGTAAACAACCAGGACAATCTATTGGGATATGCATTTCCTCCCTACGGGCACCCATCATGGACAAGTGGATCGTGGGTGGCAGACAGCAGACAGGGGGTGGTGTTGCACTACAAAGTGGTCGGGCGCAATAATCCGAGGGCTACAGGAATAATTGCCTCGTCTAACATGGGTCGGTGTGCGGTGCATGAAGTTGGCCATTATTTTGGTTTGAGACATATTTGGGCTGACGATCAATATTCTGCCAATAAATGTTTGGTGGATGATTACATAGACGACACCCCATTACAAGGAATCGGTGCGGGATTTACATGCAATTTGGGTGGCAACACTTGTATTGAGCCCAAGAATGATTTGCCTGATATGTTTGAGAACTATATGGATTATTCCACGGAGGCATGTCAAAATTTGTTTACCAAGCAGCAGGTGCAAATGATGCGCACTTCGATTACCGATTTTCGTACAGAATTGCCCATCAAACGAGATATCATCACCCGCATGCGGGTATTTGACACTGTGGTCTACGATGAAGTATTAATATATCCGATCAACAAGGAAACAGATGTTGTGGTTGAAATTCGAAACGAGGATATACTGGAAGCATTGGAGATTCAATTTTACGATATGCTGGGTCAAGAAATCACGGAATTGAAAACACTCACAACCAATGAAACGAGGTTTGATACCCAAACTTGGGCTGATGGTTATTATGTGGCGGTGTTAAAACGCAAGAGTGATGGCAAGGTCATCCGCAAACAAAAATTGTTTGTGGATTAATTCAGCTCCTTGCGGAGTCTGGCAACAGGGATTCCCAGTTGTTCGCGGTATTTTGCCACGGTTCTACGGGCAATATTGTATCCTTTTTCTTTGAGCAAGTCCATCAGAGCCTCATCAGTCAGGGGTTTCACTTTGTCTTCTTGTCCGATAGCATCGCTCAATATTTTTTTGATTTCACGATTGCTCACTTCTTCGCCATCTTCATTGGTTAAGCCCTCGGAGAAGAAAAATTTCAGGGGGAAAATCCCAAAATCTGTTTCTACATATTTGCTGTTCGCCACCCTTGAAATGGTGGAAATGTCGAGTTCTACTTGTGTGGCAATGTCCTTGAGGATCATGGGTTTCAATTTGGTTTCGTCACCCCCTTCTAAAAAGAACTCTTTTTGTCGTTGTACGATGGCTTGCATGGTTTTCATGAGCGT
>JALQWO010000023.1:0-4887 GCA_023258655.1 Bacteroidia bacterium | reverse complement strand
CTTCACGCTATCTATGAACCATTTGGCACCATCTACTTTTTGCTTTATGTATTGTACTGCGTCGCGGAGTTGTTTTTCCTTGTGAGCACTGGATTCGTAGGCTTTGAGTGTTTCTACATATGAGGCACTCAAACGCAGTTCGGGAGCATTTCTTCCATTTAATCGCACTTGCAAGATTCCATCGTCATTGCTCACGGAAAAATCAGGCACAATATATTGTGTTTTCACGCTCACACTGCCTGTTTCGCCAGGTTTGGGATTCAATTTCAGAATCTCATTCATGGCGGCTTTCAACTGTTCATCGTTGATTTTGAGGCTTTTTTTGATTTTGTCGTAGTGCTTTTTGGTAAATGCATCGAATTGCTCAGACAATAATTTCTCGGCAATATCAATGGCGGGGTTATCCCCATAATCTTTTTTATACAATTGCAAAAGCAAACATTCTTGAAGGTCTCTTGCCGCGATGCCTGGCGGGTCAAAATTCTGAATTTTGATCAATAAGCGCTCTAGTTTTGCTTCTGTGGTAATGATGTTTTCATTGAAGGCAAGGTCGTTTACAATGCTGCGGAGTTCCCTTCTCAGATATCCATCATCTTCGATGCTGCCAATGAGGTGGTAAACCAATTCCAATTCTTGATCCTCAAATATGGCACGGGCTTGTTCGTATAGGTATTCGTGAAATGTGCTCTGAGCAGCCATGGGCATTTCACGCTGCTCATCGTTGTTGTAATCCTCTCCCATTCTGAAGCTGGCATAGTCGTCATCCCCCCCAGCTCGCAGAAGTTCGTCTACGTTGATATCATGGCTGTATTCATCGAAATCGCTGTTCACATTGAGATCATCCGTATCGTATGTTTCTTTGGGTTCGTCGTTTTTTTCTTGTCTAAGCTCTGCACTGCGATCTTCCGTAGCGCGATAGTCCATGTTGTCATCGGCCCCTTCCATATTTTCCAGTGCGGGGTTATCTAACAATTCTTGGCTCACCTTTTCCTCAAAATCTTGGGTGTTGAGTTGCAGCAATTTGATGAACTGAATCTGCTGGGGACTCAGTTTCTGTAAAAACTTTTGCGATAACTCTTGTTTGAGGGCCATATCACAAATATAGAAAAGGGCCGCCAAATAACAAATATCGTGCCAAAAATTTTCAAGCCCTTTTCTTATCTTTGTGGTATTCATCAATTACACGCA
The DNA here is from genome assembly GCA_023258655.1 of Bacteroidia bacterium. GTDB lineage: Bacteria > Bacteroidota > Bacteroidia > NS11-12g > UBA955 > UBA955. Next base: position 3,699 of record JALQWO010000023.1, on the reverse strand, counting down.
TTAACAAACCAAAATAAAACATGAGCACGCCCGATTTTATATCGCCATCAGTGGTTATCCAAGACCTGAAAAATCATATTGGCAAAACGGTCATATTGCGGGGCTGGGTGGCAAATAAACGCGAGGGCAAGGGTATTGCATTTGTCATTTTACGCGATGGCACTGGTTACTGCCAGTGTGTTGTGACAGCGGATACTGCAAACGAAGTTTATCTGTCGGTTGCTCAAGGATTGACTTTGGAGACAAGTGTTGTTTTGCATGGCGAGGTAAAGGCAGACGAAAAGCAGCTCGGTGGAGTAGAAATTCAAGTATCGCGTTTGGATGTTGTAGGAGGATCTGATAACTACCCAATCGCAAAGAAGGAACATGGCATAGAATTTTTGATGGATCAGCGTCATTTATGGTTGCGCAGTACACGCCAATGGGCTATCATGCGTATCCGCAATACCATCATTTTTGCCATTCATGAATATTTCCAAGGCCAAGGGTTTGTTCAAATGGATGCGCCTATTTTTACGGGCAACGCCTGTGAAGGCACGAGCACATTATTCGAAACGGATTTTTATGGCGACACAGCTTATTTAAGTCAGAGTGGTCAACTTTATGGTGAGGCAATGGCCATGGCCATGGGTAAGATCTATACTTTTGGACCGACGTTTCGTGCCGAAAAATCCAAAACCCGTCGTCATTTGTCAGAGTTTTGGATGATAGAGCCCGAAATGGCTTTTTACGACATTTTCCAAAACATGGATTGTATAGAAGGTTTTTTGCAACATGTTATTCGTAAAGTGTTGGAGCAATGTGGTGCCGAATTAGAAACCATAGGTCGTGATACTTCCGTTTTGCAAAGCAGTTTGGGTAGTTTTCCGAGAATGACCTATGACCAGGCAGTACGGATTATCAAAGGCGAAGAGGATGTCAATGGTATCAACAGCATCAAGAGTCTGGAGGATGAATTGGCAGCTTGCGGGTTGCGGTTGCAGCAAATCGACGCTGAGATTGGAGAAAGAGAACAGAAAATTGCTACCCCAGGGATGAAGAAGGGTGAAATCAATTTTCATCAGACCAAAATCACCCAGTTGAAGCAGGATAAAGCTGATTTGGAAGAGGATTTGCGCAATATCCCCCAATGGATAGCAAGTGCGAAGAATTTTGAGTACGGCAACGACTTTGGGGGCTCAGACGAAACAGTATTGACCCGCTTATTTGACCGTCCTGTGATGGTGTATGATTGGCCACACGAGGTAAAGGCGTTTTATTTGAAACGGAATCCTTCGGATGATCGTTTTGCGAGGGGTGTTGATGTTTTAGCACCAGAGGGATATGGTGAGATTGTTGGTGGTGGCGAACGTGAAACAGATTTGGATTCATTGATATCCAAAATTGAAGAACATCAGTTGCCAATGGAAGCCTTTGAATGGTATTTGGATTTGCGCAAATATGGATCTGTACCCCACGCAGGATTTGGCTTGGGTTTGGAACGATTGGTTACTTGGGTTTGTAAATTGAAACATGTTCGCGAGAGCATTCCCTTCCCAAGGATGTATGGTCGATTGACACCCTAATGAGTGGGAAAATCCCTCCCTGACGGGGCCAAATATTCCGAAATTGGCTCACTTGGCTCAATCCTAATTGATTGTAAACCAAGTAATCCAGAAAAAATTTCACGTTTTCCACACTTTGTTAACATTTAAACAAACTTGTTGGTATATTTGCTCCCCCTATGAGCACATCTACACGACAATTGATCTTACAACGTTGCTTTGAAGCGATTCAAGCCAAGGGTTTCGAGACCTTGCGTACGGATAAAGAAATTGCCCGTTTGAAAATCACCAAAGGCGCGTTCTATCACTATTTTCCAAATAAGGCGGAGTTGGGTTATGCGGTGGTTGATGAGGTCATGATGCCTTATTACGAACAGAAATGGGCAAATTTGGCGAATATCGAAACAGGAATTGCCGACGCATTGAACACTGTTTTGGAACAAGAAAAAAACAAAGCATCGGAAACCACCATCAAGCGCGGTGATGTTCTGACCAATATGATTTTGGAAATGAGTCACTCTGATGATTTATTTCGTCAAAAGTTGGAAGCTGTGAATGAAGTTCAAGTGAAAATCATTCAAAAAGCCATCATGGCGGGTCGGGTAGCCGGCGAATTGAAGAACCAAACTGATGCGCGTTCAATGGCCCTTTTCATAGTAGGTCAGTTGATGGGTTGTTACACCATATCAAAAGTAAGAGCATCGAAAGAAACATTCGTGAGTATGGTAGGTAACCTCCAAAAGCAGTTGAAAGATGCCTTGGTTGTAGATGCAGTTGCATCTAAATCATCGGATGTACCATCAAATGTGGGTGTGTCTGCTCCGAATACAGAAAGAATGCCTTCTACCCCTACCATCAATAATCCATATAACCGTGTAGAGGAGAAAACAGAGGAGAAACCGAGCCGTGGTGGATGGTTCTCAAGGAACCGTTAATTAACAAAGGATTCAAGGATACCGCGGGTGTTGTTAGTTGCTCCCTGTGGTGATATCCAAGAAACAAATAGCTCAAAACAAAAAGGGCTTCCGCGAGGAAGCCCTTTTTTATTGGGTGATTTGGAATTTATTTCACAATGGTCATTTCATCGATGAGGTGCTTGGCACCGCCCAATTTTTCTACGATGAAGAGTGTGTAGCGAACATCCAAACTGATGGTGCGCTGTACCTTTGGTAAGAACGCGAAATCAGAGCTAATGGCTTCCCAGTTTCCGTCGAACGCGGTACCAATCAACTCGCCTTTGGCATTCATGACGGGACTTCCGCTGTTACCACCGGTGATGTCGTTGTCGCTCAAGAAACACGTATGCAACTCGCCATCCTTATCGGCGTACTGACCGTAGTCTTTCGCGCGAATCAATGCCAACAAAGGTTGTGGCGCATCGAATTCAAAATCCGCCGCTTTGTATTTTTCCAAAATTCAATTTCATACAGTTGCGCGGTTTGGGCGTTGTTTTCCAAATGGCGCACATAGTGGAACAAGTCCCAAATGCCCATGCGCTCGGGTTTGATCAAGGCCACGGTGACCATGTCTTGGCTGATTTCGGACGGCCAGCGCATTTCATTCATTTGGCTTTGCGCCACCGCCTGGCGGGCCTCGTTGGTGGGGCTGAACTCACTGCGCGCGACCCCGCTCAATACCCAGCCACCTGCATCGGCAATGCGACCCTTTTGGGCCAAGGTGTGGGAGATCAAACGCCCGCTGGGTGAGAACTCATACAGCCGGATGTCGCTCATCTGGCCTTCGCCACTGATGGCGCCCACATTGACGGCAAACTGGCTGTACTTTTGCTTTTCTTTCAGCCAAGCGCCGTTTTGTCCAATGTGCAAGACGCCGCCTTCAAAGCGCGACTTGAGCAAGCGGCCTTCGCGTTCGCACCAAGGCGCAATGTGGTCGCCCATGACAAAAGTCAGCCAGGCAAACAACAAACCCAACAGCATCAAGTGGCGCAAGGCCAGACCCGGCCCCATGCCACTGGTGCGCAAAATGGTGAATTCTGAGGACTGGGCCATGCGCGCCATGACAAAAATACAGCCAATCAGCACGGTGATGGGCATCAGCTCATAAATGTGGATGGGGATCAGCAGCGCCACATACATCAGGGCATGGTTCAATTGGTAGTTGGGGCTGTGGCGACCCGCCACGTTTTGCAAGTCTT
>JALQWO010000239.1:298-2256 GCA_023258655.1 Bacteroidia bacterium | reverse complement strand
TTAGGTATTCATTATGGAAGTCACCCATCTCGGGCGGGGATTATTGTCGGTTTGACACTTATTGTTTACCTTTGAGAAGAATATGAAACGAATTTCCCTGTTGTTGGTATTGTCAGTAATGGCTTTGTCTCGTTTGACGGCCCAGGTTTTGTCGGTCAGTCCGGTATTCCCCAAAGAAACCGATACGGTAACCATTGTTTATAATGCCAAGTTGGGCAATGGTGCCTTGGTGGGGGCGAGTCAGGTCTATGCACACACCGGTGTGATTACTACGGCCAGCACCAGTGGCAGCGATTGGAAGCATGTGGTGGGTACTTGGGGCACGGCGGACAACCGCACCAAAATGACTTACATGGGCAACGACCTATGGAAGATTCGCTATCATGTGAAGGATTTTTATTCGCAGGGCGGCGCCTTCGGCGCCAGCGAAGTCATTTTGCAAATGGCCTTCGTTTTCAGAAATGCCGATGGCAGCAAAGTGGGTAGGAGCGCCAATGGCACCGATATTTTTACCCCGATATACTCTACCGGTTTGGCCGCAAAATTCACCCTGCCAGAAACGCGTGATAACATTATCGCCAGCGGCAGCACCCAGAAAATAGAGGTTTGGAGCAGTCGCGTGTGCGACATCGCCCTGCTACTGAACGGTGATACCTTGAGAAAAAGCAATACGCAAGACAGTTTTCAAGCCAGCATATCGAACTGGAAAGTAGGAAAAAACGTGCTTGCCTTCGCCGCGAAATACAGCACTTTTACCGCGTTTGATACCCTTTATTTCACCGTAAATCCAACTGTGGTGCAAGCGGCTCTGCCATCGGGCATGGAACAAGGGGTCAATTACTTGGATGACTCTACCGTGCTGCTGGCACTGTACGCCCCGTATAAAAATTATGTCTACGTCATCGGCGATTTCAACAACTGGGGCACCGATACCGCGTATTTCATGAACTTTTCATCGAGCGATAACATCTGGTGGAAGCGCATCGGCGGACTGAAAAAAGGCGTGGAATATGGCTTTCAATATTGGATTGACGGCAAAGTGCGCGTGGCCGATCCTTTTGCTACGCTGTTGTTGAGTGAGTGGGACGATGCCTATATCCCCGCTGCGAATTATCCCAAGTTGAAGCTCTATCCCAAAAACAAAACCCAAGGTTGGGTGGGTGTTTTACAAACGGCGGCCCCTGCTTTTGCTTGGAGTAAGGTGAACTTTCAACGTCCCGATAAAGATCGGTTGGTGATTTATGAGTGCTTGACCCGTGATTTTACCAAGGCTCAGACGTTCAAGGCCATACAGGACACCCTGCCCTATTTGAAGCGATTGGGGATCACGGCGCTACAACTGATGCCCGTGTGTGAGTTTGAAGGCAATTTAAGTTGGGGTTATAATACAGCCAGTCACATGGCCATCGACAAGTATTATGGCACGCGCGACGCCCTGAAATCCTTGGTAGATGCTTGTCACCAAAACGGCATCGCGGTGATTTTCGACGTGGTCTACAACCATGCATTTGGCACTGCCTCTGTAACCAATATGTATTGGGATGCGGCTACTGGAAAACCGGCTGGAAACAGTCCATACCTGAATGTGGATGCTAAACACCCATACAACGTGGGCTATGATTTTAACCATGAATCGGCGGCTACCAAGTATTACACCAAGCGCACCCTCACCTATTTGTTGAACGAGTTTCATGTGGATGGGTTTCGCTTCGATTTGAGCAAGGGAATGACCCAAACCTACTCTGGAACGGATGCAGGTAAGATGTCGGCCTACGACCAATCGCGCATCGATATTCTTTCTGATTACAACAACACCATCCAAGCGGTATCGCCCGGGGCCTATACCATTTTGGAGCATTTTGCCGATAATTCTGAGGAGCAGGTGTTGCAAGCCAAGGGGATGATGTTGTGGGGCAATGGCAATTACAATGTGAACGAGGCCGTGATGGGCTTTAGCA
>JALQWO010000239.1:0-263 GCA_023258655.1 Bacteroidia bacterium | reverse complement strand
GACTTCGGCTGGGCGATAGACGCGAGCAAGCGGGGTTGGAGCAACCGTCATTTGGTTGGATATGCGGTAAGTCACGACGAAGAACGGATGGCGTATAAATCGAAGACATTCGGCAATGTGGTGGCGGGTTATAGCATCAAAACATCGCCCATTTATGTGCCTCGCGTGGCAATGGCTTACGGCTTTTTGTTTGCCACACCCGGACCCAAAATGATTTGGCAGTTCGATGAATTGGCTTACGATTATAGCATCAACACGTGCGA
>JALQWO010000238.1 GCA_023258655.1 Bacteroidia bacterium | reverse complement strand
CGGCACCTGGTGCTGTGGGTGTGGTAACAGTGATGTTGCGACAGAAAGTATCAGTACCATTACAGATGTTCGCAATCAAACATACTTCATATGTACCGTCTGTGTAAAAGGCCGTTGTAAATACTTTGGCCTTCGCACCATAACCGCTCTGGCCATCAATCATCCAATCGTATTCTACTTGTCCTTGGGCGTCTTTCACATCGCCCACAAAGTCAATCATCGTTCCGTTACCCACAGAGGTATAATCCACCGTATAACCCGACTTTGGATTGGCCACCGGCAACAATTCTGAATCCCAAGTAGCAATAAATCCACTGTCGTTGTTGGCTGAGTTTGACTCAAACGTAATGTACATCGCACCGCTGAACGCTTTAAATGTTGAGGTACGGAACAAGTTTTGGTTCACACCGGTGATACCACCGGCAGGAGTGATCTCTTTGCCAGAAGCATCCTGACCATCATAGATACGCAATCGGTCACCACCGTCGCCCAAAGACAACTTCAATTGCTTGAAGTTCAAACGAATTTCCTTCGCACCGCAAGGGAAGATTTCAAAATAATCGATCGATGTTTTGCGGTTGTTACCGTAATTACCTGTTTTACCGCCGTTATCGTATAAAATACCCCCTTGGTTAGAGGCAATCTTGGATGGACCCATGTAGAATTCACCCGGAGGAACTACCTCGATATAGCGACTCTTACAATTTTTGGTAGACGGTCCGATATCGTTTTCAGAGGTCAAGCAGATTTCCCACCAGCCTTGCTCATCAAATGAGAAGATCGGGTTTTGCGCTGTGCTCGTATACACAATGGCCCCCGAAGGTGAAGTCGCCGTCCAACTCCATTTGTAGGCACCATTGGTACTCAAGTCAAACAATTGACCGGGGTAGAAAACTTCCACCTGGTTGCTTCCCGCGATAAAATCCGCCACGGGAGCCGCCGTGGGCTTTTCAATTTTTACAGTCTTGATGATTGAATCAGCCATTCCACAGAATTGCTGCTTCAACTTCACATTATAGTAACCGATGTTAGCCCAAGACGCTTTACCCTTGGCACCTGAACCTACAACCGTGGTTCCGTTTTGGAAGGTCCAAGTTTGCGCATACGCCGAATTGGTTGCAGTACTGTTAAAGGTAATCGGAGTTTTTGTAAAGTTGGGACCCGTTGGTACCGTGAAATCTGCTGAAGGTGGATTCACGGCCTTCACATTTACTTCAAAATCCAAAATGTTACCATAGTTTGATTGCGTTCCACAACCCTGAGAAGGTGTAAATGAGCTGTACATGCAACGCACACGCAAAATGGCCTTACCCGCCTTGACACCCACACAAGGGATTGTCAATGTGGCCGTTTTGGTGGTGTTCACAGGGATTTGACCAAACTGAGAGTTGGCTTTGGCAATACACTCTGCCGCTGAGAATGTGTTGTCTCCATCCAAGTCAATCCACACACCGGCATACTCGCTGAATGAACAGGTGTTTTCAATGGTCATGGTGATGTCTTCACCCGGCGTGATATCCATCACTGCTCCGTTCGTCATCAACTTGTTTGAACTGCCTGTATTCGCACAGTTCATACCGGAAACAGAATAGGAAGTACCCGCGGAGTTTTTAAATGTAATCGCAGAGAGATAGTCCCCCGTACAATTCAATGAGTTGGTTGCGCCGCAAATCTGGGCCTCTGACTGACTGATCCAGCCTGCCATCCCAACCACCAACGCAATCAATTTCGATTTGGTAAATTTAAGATTCATATTCTTTGTATGTATTTTATCCATTTTTGTTGCGCAAATCATGCAATGTGCGCAAATTGAACGCGCAAGTTAAAGAAGCGTTATCAAATAGATAAGGTCCAACAAATACAGACACTCACATCGATCGATGGGAACGAAACCTAAGCGAAATTATTTTGTCATTACTCCAATTTTTCGTAACTGAAATAATTAATAATTTAGTTATTAATTACTATAATTTTAGATGATTTTTCGACGCCATTACTACTTGATTTTTTAGTGTGGCTAAAATCCAATTTTTTGGCATCAATCGCCTTGAATGGGCGCAACAAAATTCTATCACCCGCTGGGCGATGTCTTTTTTACAAAGTCATGACAATAAAGTTAGGCTTGATTCGCCCAAAGTTCACAGAGGTGCACCAACACCTCACTGCTTTTCTCCATATCCTGCACGCTTACATACTCGTGCTTCCCATGAAAAGCCATCTCCCCCGTAAACAAATTCGGGCAAGGCAATCCCATGAAGCTCAATCGACTGCCATCCGTACC
>JALQWO010000237.1 GCA_023258655.1 Bacteroidia bacterium | reverse complement strand
GCTAATCGATCACTTAACGCTATCATGCCTAACAAAACTACCCATGTTTCAACCATTTTGGATCCATTTTTCACAATTGTTTATCTACACTCGCACCCATTTTGTGAACGATTGTACCATTTACTGATCACTAATGATATTTTTGTTATTGTGAAAATCTTGTTTGTCGCCAACCGCATGCCGTACCCTCCGTTTAGGGGCGATAAGCTTAAGATATTCAATTTGGCCTTGCAACTGAGTCAGCAACACGAATTGCACCTACTCACCATGGCCGAAAATGCCGAAGATGTACACTCGGCCAAAGTATTAAAAGAATTCACAATCCAAACAGCGCAAGGGGATCGCCCGCTGTTTCATGCCGTTGAGTTCATCTATCGACCGAAATGGAAATCCGCACTGTCTGCATTGCTCGGTGTGTTTCAGCGAAGACCCATCCAAGTGGCTTTTTTTCGGTCGCGCCGTTTTAAAAACAAACTCCAACACACATTGAATCATCAATCGTTTGATGCCATTCACGTTCAGCACTTGCGCATGTCTCAGTACTTCGAAGACGGTGCTCCCCAATCGGCCATCCTCGATTTGCCCGATGCTTTTAGTTTGTATTGGAAAAGAAGGGTTGAAGCGGCTAAAACGCCTTGGGATCGACTGTTAAGACAAGTTGAATATCAGCGAATGAAAGACTACGAACAGCGGATGTTGCCCAAATTCCGGAAGTCGCTGGTGTGTTCGAGCGAAGACCAAGCCTACCTCCAACAGCTTGGGATGAACAATGTAGGAATTCTTCCCAACGGGGTGAATATTGATTCCTTTGTGCCCCAAGGTGAATCCGCCATCATCCAAAACCGCATCCTATTTACCGGAAACATGGATTATGCCCCCAACATCGATGCGGTACAGTATTTCGTTGAAGATATTTTGCCTTTGATCGTTGAGGATATTCCAGCGGTTGAATTCATTGTGGCCGGACAACGCCCGGTAAAAGCCGTGCAAGCGTTGGCCTCCGACCGGGTGAAAATCACTGGGTTTATCCCCAATTTGGCCGAAGAATATGCAAAAGCCCAGGTGGTGGTGTCGCCGTTGAGAATCGGCGCTGGTACCCAAAACAAAGTACTCGAGGCCTTGGCGATGAACCAAGCGGTGGTCTGCTCTCAAGTGGGATTTGCCGGTTTGGGATTGGACAACGGCAAAGGCATACTCATGGCCAACAATCCCCGGGATTTTGCCGACCATGTGCTGTCGATCCTCAAAGACGATAACCTACGAAAACAACTCGGAGAAACAGGCGGCACGCACGTCAGGGAAACGTTTGCCTGGTCTGCCGTAGCCAAACAACTCCATCAATATTTTAACAATTAGAACCATGAAAAAGATATCGTTTGCGCTAGCGCTGTTCGCAGCAGCAGCGAACCAAAATGTCATCGCTCAAAAATCCGCAACCGCGAAAGGTGCATCCATTGCAGCCAGCCCCGCAACTACGGTGGCCGATTCATTGATGAAGCCGTTGTTGAATCAGGTGAATTTTAGGATGATTGGCCCTGCTACCACCAGCGGAAGGATTGTAGACATCGCCGTAAACCCCAACAACAAGTCTGAGTATTACTTGGCCGCGGCGTACGGGGGTGTTTGGAAAACGGTGAACGGCGGTACCACCTATCAACCCATTTTTGATGGCTACGGCACCCAGAGCATCGGTTGCTTGGCCTTGGATCCCGTGAATCCCAATATCGTTTGGGTGGGAACTGGGGAAAACAACAACCAACGCAGTGTGGGCTATGGCAACGGCATCTACCGCAGTTTGGATGGGGGTAAAACCTTCGAAAACATGGGCCTCAAGCTGTCAGAACACATCGGCATGATCAAAATCGATCCGAAGAATACCAACCGCGTTTGGGTGGCTGTCTATGGTCCCGTTTGGAAAGAAGGTGGCGAACGTGGACTTTACCTCACCGAAGATGGCGGCAAAACATGGGTCCGCAATTTCCATGTATCCGATAACACCGGTTGCAACGAAGTATACCTCGATCCCAATATGCCAGGTACTATGTATGCGGCGTTTCACCAGCGTAGACGTCACGAATGGACCTACCTCGGCGGTGGACCCGAATCGGCCTTGTACAAGAGCACCGACCATGGTAAATCTTGGCGCAAATTGGGCGGTGGGTTGCCCGGTGGCGAGTTGGGACGTATTACCATCGCAACAACCTCAAAAGCCGGACAGATGTATGCCATGGTAGAAGCCGAAGAAGGCAAGGGTGGCATCTATATTAGTTATGATTACGGGGAAAGCT
>JALQWO010000236.1 GCA_023258655.1 Bacteroidia bacterium | reverse complement strand
GGATTGTCGAACCGAACATGAAACCCCTTAGACTCATTCGACAACATAAACCCACTTGCCAATGTACCGCGCGATGAAATGGGCATCAAATATTTGCCACATCGATAAGGAAACAACCCCATGCTATCGTGGTGGGGATTCCAAGACAGCGTTTCCCGCATGAACTCCTTCCTGGGTGGTCGCAGTTTTTGCGGTTTCGGATTATTGGCACCCAAAGTTGTATCATACGCAACCCCAATTGAATCCCTGGCTGTTAGCTGAATTGACAGAGATGGTATCGCTATCAGCGACAGTCCCAATTTCAAAAAAAACTTCTTCATCGATTTCATCTCGCCTAAATCAATGTTTAATCACCCAATCCAACACACTTTCCCAAAACAAAGTGGGCTCGTTCATCATCGGTGAATGACCTGAATGCTCGAAAAACTGAATCGTTTTATCCTGACTGCCGATTTTCCCATTCAAATCATCGCACAACGGTGGGGGACAAACAAAATCAAACCTACCCCACAGCAGCAAGGCCGGCACCTGAATCCGCCCCAAATACACATCGGGATCGGTATCATACGTTGGAGAATCTACCCGCAACAGGGCCGTGATCAACTGATTATTGGTATTGTTCCTATAGGCCGAAGACGGCTCTCTGTGGTAGCTCTCCGAGGGCGCAAAAACCGAATCCATCAGCGCTTCCGCTTCATGGGCATACCCATTCATCTTTACCGAAACCTCATAGCCATCAGACACATTGTGGGCATTGCAATAATCCAACACCTCTTTCCAATGGTCAACATGCCGATTCGCCGCTATTTCTATGGCCGCCCTTTTCGCCAATCCATCCTCCGTGAGGGAATCGTTCAAAGGGTAATTGTGCGCGCCATCCACCTGAATCCATCCCGAAATCCATTGTTGATTGTCGGCATGTCCCAAAAAGTAAGGCGTTAAAAACCCACCCCAGCTGTGACCCATCAAATAGATCTTCAAATCCTCACCATACTTCGTCCTCAAGAACTTCACCACCGTCAACAAATCCTCGCGATAATCCTCAATACCGCTGGCTCCCGCATTGCCTTGGGAGTTCCCGCCAAATCGCTGATCCCAGTACCCCACAGCCACATTGGGTTCAAGCACCGCTTTGATCATGGAATCGCGGTAATCCAAGCTATTTCCACCCGGACCCCCATGAACGATTAGCACCAACTTCCGACTGCCGATGTTGCCTGCCACCTTCAAAAACAGGGATTGATTTTTCTGCTTGATGAAGGCATCTTCGTTCACCATCCCTTGCGTGATAGGATCGATTTTGCAACCAGACACCACCAACAACAAGGCACAAACGAGTCCAACTTTAGACAAAGAGCCCATCATTATTACATATTCCGTCGATACTGTCCGCCCACAGAGAACAGCGCTTCCGTGATTTCACCCAAAGTGCACACCTTACAGGCCTCCATCAACTCGGCAAACAGGTTCTCATTGGCAATGGCCTTTTCTTGCAATTGCAACAACAAAGCCGACCGCTTCTCGCCAAAGTAAGCGTGTTGATTCGCCACCTTTTGAATCTGGAACTGCTTCTCCTCATCGGTACTGCGAATCACCTCTCCCGGCAACAATGTGGGCGACCCTTTGGAACTCAAGAAGGTATTCACCCCAATAATTGGGAACTCTCCCGTGTGCTTCAAGGTTTCATAGTACAAACTCTCCTCCTGGATTTTTCCGCGCTGATACATGGTCTCCATCGCGCCCAAAACGCCACCGCGCTCTGTGATTCGGTCAAACTCAGACAATACCGCCTCTTCTACCAAGTCGGTCAGTTCTTCAATGATGAAACTTCCCTGCAACGGGTTTTCATTCTTCGCCAATCCCAACTCCCGGTTGATGATCAACTGAATGGCCATCGCCCTGCGCACACTCTCTTCGGTAGGCGTTGTAATGGCCTCATCATAAGCATTCGTATGCAAACTATTGCAGTTGTCGTAAATCGCATACAGCGCTTGCAAAGTGGTTCGGATATCGTTGAAATCAATCTCCTGCGCGTGCAAACTGCGTCCGCTCGTCTGGATATGATACTTCAACATTTGCGAACGGGCATTGCCACCGTATTTCAGCTTCATCGCTTTGGCCCAAATTCGACGGGCTACACGACCGATTACCGCATATTCTGGGTCGATGCCGTTGCTAAAGAAGAAACTCAAATTCGGCGCAAAATCATCGATATGCATGCCCCGGCTCAAGTAGTATTCCACATAGGTAAAGCCATTGCTCAACGTGAAAGCCAACTGGGTGATGGGAT
>JALQWO010000235.1 GCA_023258655.1 Bacteroidia bacterium | reverse complement strand
GTTTTATACTCCAAAGCCATTGTAGATGTTCGCTTTTTGCCGGAATACATCAAGCGCAGCGCATTAACATCCAAACTGCCGTCTTGCTCTGAAAATGGCAGCGTAGAAGTCTGCTGTTTCTGTCGATCAATCAACACATTCAATTCTAAAAAATGTGAAAAACCATTCCTGCGATTCGATTTACCCAATTCCATTAACAAATAGGGTTTGATCGCGGAAAAACTCGGATGCCGAGGATTGTTCGCAAAAACCCCATCCGCTTGCGTTTCATCATACTGAAACGTCATCGCACTCACCCCAATCCGCAAACTCTTGTATCGCTTGCCACCCAAGGGATTGTAGCTGATATCGCCCAAGCCCGAAAGATTCTTCCGTCCAAAAGAATACATGGGCACCAACGAATACCGAAACTTCGGCGCCGGCAAACTCGTGTTGTGCAACACCAATCCCAGCATCATCCGGTCGTATTGATTCCAACCCACCGCCGGCAACCAATAATGGTTCCGTTCGTTCGGCAAATCATTTCCGGTACCAAATTTCCACTTGAATTCGCGACCACCCTCCGTCCACATATTGTTGTTGCGATTCACCTCCGGAATATTCCTGTACGCATCTACCATCATCGTATCGGCCCAATACATAAGATGGACCACCTTTCCTTGCGATTTTTCCAAATCCTCTGGCGATACCCAAACCGACTCATAAACCTTTCCATTGCGAATGGATTGAAGGCCCACCGGACCGTCTACCGGACCCACGTTTTTCACTTCAACATACATGCCCGAAACCGACTTCTTCACGCCAACCAATTTAAAATCAGCCACCTTTCGCGTTTCCATCAAATCATCGAACAACCACCCCAAATTCTGCTTGCTCACCTCCTCCATCACCACCCGAAAATCCTCGGGCTGAGGATGCCTAAATTTCCATCGATCGAAATAGGTGTGCATGCACAAATCAAACAGTGAATCGCCCAAATACGCCTTCAAATAATGAAACACCAACCCCGTTTTCTGATACATCACCCCGCCGTAATTGGCCTGTGAAAAATCCGCGGAATGGGTATGGATCGGCTGATCCACGCCAAACGAAGCCATACATCGGTATAGCACATCGCCCTCGTCCTTGTGCGACAATCCCACAAAGCCCAATTTCTTGGCAAAGCCTAAAGCACCATCAGCATCGCTCAACCGGGTATTTTCGGGGTATTTCTCCGCCACAAAGCGCATCTCATTCAACGTATTCAACCCTTCGTCCATCCAACCAAAATCACGCTCGTTGCTGCCCAATATGCCATAAAACCAATTGTGTCCCACCTCATGCACAATCACCACTTCCAATTCTTCAATGGTCGATACATTGCCAATCACCGTTACATTGGGATACTCCATGCCACCCCCCGCACTGATGGTCCCGTCCACCGCCGTAACCTGATTGTAAGGATAATCGCCATTCCATTGTGAGTATTTCAAAATGCCATCGTGCAGATACTCCAAGGCATGGGGCTTCCATAAGTTCGTGGGATTCGAACTCGTGTACATGGCCCAAGTGGTCACCTTCCTTCCACTCTGAGGCAGAATCACCTCTCCCTTTAACACACGAAACGATTTGTCGGCAAACCACGCAAAATCATGCACCCGCGACTGGGTGTAGCGAAGGGTCTTCATCACCCGACTCGATTCGCTATTTTCATAATGCTTGTCAATGTTGCTCCAATCGATATCGGACCGCTTCATGGGGATGTCCGACGCTCGGTACATGCCAGCGGGAATCAGCTCTTTGTTCCCTTCCTCTTGAAATGGATACACCTCACTTTTTTCCTCGGATTTTGGCTTCAGCGAACTCACCCCATTGTATTCGGCCAGCAAATTCAAACGCTTGATCTCGCGCTCCGTTTGCAAATCCCCCGTAGCACCCACTGTGTAGTTCTCGGGCAAGGTGATCGATACATCAAAAGTTCCATACTCCGAATAGAACTCGCCCTGATTCAAATATGGCATCGGATGCCACCCGGCCTCATCGTATACCGCGGGTTTGGGATACCACTGTGTGATTTGATAGGTTTGATCGATGTGGCCCATGCGCGACACCTGTCCTGAGGGCAACTTCACCCGGAATGGGGTTTTCACCACCACCTTCTCCCCCGGCGCCAATGGCTTCGGCAAGGTTAGCTTGGCAATATCAATGTGCTTGGCATCGTACGTCAACTGCGCCGGTATCCCTCCCACCTCAAAATTCAATGAGTCGATAAACCCTTGATATTCAGGATCATTGCGAAAGAGGTAGTCTT
>JALQWO010000234.1 GCA_023258655.1 Bacteroidia bacterium | reverse complement strand
ATCAAAGTGGGCAGACCCATTTTAACGGGTTGGGAAAACAGTTGATACAGCGATACCCCATGCAGATCGATTATTGGCATCAAACGAACTATCAGGCATTGGAATGGGTGGGCAAACGGTTGCCGCCGGATGGTTCGGCCTTGGTGATCGGAAAGGGGGAGTCGTTGATGTTGAATGCGATGTTGTTGCCAAGTGCATTGCAGAAGAAAATACACACCCTGGCGCCGGAGTTTTTGGATTCCACGGTTACGCTGGCATCGATCAATGCCCTTTGGCCTCAGGTGAATGACAAATTGAAAGCAGGTCAAACGCCCATGATGCCCATCAAGCGGGTTTATTGGATAGCCTTTGGTGATCAGCTGCAATTGAAAGAGCCATTGGAATTTCCCACCCTGCATGGGGTGGTTTCCTGGGAATTGGATATGGAGTTTTATCGCGAGAAGTTGCCCTTGCTACAAATTTACCGGGCGGTGTTTAAACCGGCGAAATAGTTACATGTAGCCATTGTTCACCAGGTAGCGCGACAGGTCTTGTGCTTCGGTGATCATGCCAGTACTGATTTGGGCGTTTCGGTTGTCTACCACGGTGATCACGGTAAAGTTGTGTGAGGTGGCCCCATAAGCCGTGCAGCGCGCAATCATGGATCCATTGGGTAGATAGAAAGTAATCTCGTTTTGAATGGTGCCGTTGATGGCTTGTTTGAATTGGCTAAAAGTTCCGATGACAACCCCATCTTGGATAATTTGATTGCCTTGGGCTTGGATCATCCCGCTGCGGTTTCTTTCGACTTTGCCGTAGGGGTTGTTGGTGTTACTGGGAACGGTATTTTGATAGACCACAGTGCCTGAACTGATGGAGGTGCTGTTGGTCATGGTACAAAATTTTCGTTCGGCTTCTGGATTGTAGACGCCATCCATAAAGAGGTTGAATTTGGCTACATCGCGAATCAGGGCATTTTCGCTGCCTTGGTAGTGGATTTTCGCATTGCTGGCAACAAATACAATTTCGTAATAGCGTTTATTGGGATCGTTATTGGGCAAGTAGTCGTTGGTTTGCATGTTTAGCCAGAACGCTTCTTTGCCGTTGAGTGCTTTACAAGTGGCTTGGAGGGTGCTGCCCAAGAATTTTTTCTCAACGATGTATAGGCAATTGGGTTTGCCGAGGTAATAAACGGTATCGCCCAGCAGGATGCCTTTTTTCTTTTCGAGGGATTTTTGGATGACTTCGTTCCTTTTGGAATTGTCGCGGTCGTCGTCGCCTTTGGGTTTTCCTTTGTCGATTTTGGCTTCAGTTGGGTTGTCGTTGTCGTCGTACTGCGCTTGTACATTCACTGTCAGGCCAACCAACAAAATGGAGAGGGAAACAAAGGATTGAAGGAACTTGTTCATGATGTGTGGTGCAAATGTCCGCAAGCATCACGCCGTTTTCAACGGCGCAATGAAATTTTTTGTAAAAGATGACGTTTGTAGGGAAATGCGTTTGTGTAATTTTTCTCGTTTCCCCGTTGCTCCGTTGTTGACTGCGGTGTTGTCAATGTTCAGCTTTGGCCATGCAAATGCTCAGTCGGTGTATATCAATATGGGTAAGGGGTGGTCTTATATCACCGGCGCACAGCGCGCGGTGAACGACAGTAACCGGGTATATTATATCATGGGAAATCCCGCTGGGGGCGAGAGTCAATTATTGGGTCTGGGTGTAGATCCAAATGCATGGAAAAAAATTTCACCGGAATGGTCCATAAATCTAGCTCATTTGGGACATCGGGTAAATAACTTCAACGAGATGGAAGATTACTATCCTCACGACAGTGAATTCATGAAAGCCCATCTTATAGCTTCACAGGTCTATGAATCGGAAAAAATGGTGAATGGACCCTCCTTTTTCATCTCAAAAACGGAGGTGACGAATGCGGAATATCGCAAGTTTGTAGAGTTCTGTATCAATGAATGGATGAAAGAAAATCGTCCCGAAATCGTGCAGAAATACAAATGGACGTCCGCAGAATACGTGCAAGCGGTTCAAGCTTGGTTGGAATCGGGTGCTGTGTCTTCTGCCGCAGCGGGAGCCCAATCATCAAGTTCTTTGTTATCCCCTGCCAAAACCTGGGCAGAGTTATACTTGAGAAACTTGGATTGGAAGAAAATTGAATACAAAGGGAAGTCCATATTTCCGAATACCCAAGTTTGGAATACAGATTTTCCAATGAGCTACAATCAACCGATGCGCGATTACTATTTTGTGCATCCAGCTTACGATAATTATCCGGTTGTGGGGGTTTCGAAGGACCAAGCTG
>JALQWO010000233.1 GCA_023258655.1 Bacteroidia bacterium | reverse complement strand
ATTTAGAGAGTTTCTAAACTGCAAAATTAACGCATATGCCTTCAGATTGTTTCGCTATTTCAACTTTCTGCCAAAAGATTGTTCTTTGTAGTGAAATTTTCCATGAACAAGCTCGAACACATTGGCATTGCCGTTGCAGATTTGGAGGCTTCAGAAGCCCTATTCACTCGCCTATTGGGTGTTTCTCCCTACAAAAGAGAAGTGGTGGAGAGCGAACATGTTATCACTTCCTTTTTTCAAGTGGGCGATGTAAAAATCGAGTTGTTGGCAGCCACCCAAGAAAGCAGCACCATCGCCAAGTTCATCGATAAGAAAGGAGAGGGACTTCACCATTTAGCGTTTGAAGTAGACAACCTTGCCGATGCCCTGGATGAAAAAGCCAAGGGCGGTTTCGAACTCATTCACACACAACCCAAACCCGGAGCCGATGGCAAAATCATCGCCTTCCTACACCCCAAATCCACCAACTCGGTCCTCACCGAAATGTGTCAGACCGTGAACAAGTAAATCCCCATCCCAAAAAATAGCACCGCCAGAAACAAGTCAATCTGTCGGATTCTCGCCTCAGTGAGATAATTTTTTATCTTGCCCGCGCCCCATGCCACCCCCAATTCTGTGAACAAAACGGTAGCCAACGTGGTAATTCCGAAAATCCATTTTCCTGAATACGTAAAATCAGCAGCTGGTGGCAAACTGTACAAACTCAACCACCAAGCAATATTCACAGGATTGAATATGTTGATTGCAAATGACTTCAACCACAGTTGCCAATCTTTCATCTGCAACAATCGCTCATCAAGCCCTTGGGTTTTGGCTTTTTGGTGATGGAATACATGGATGACCGCCAATATCCAGAAGACCAATGCGCCCAACATCGCAATGGTGGATCGATAATGAACCAAAGTATCGGTAATTGCCTCAGAGAAATGCAGCGCCAATGTTACATAAATAAAATCCCCCGCAATAACCCCCAATGCCAATGGCAACCCTTTTCTCCAACCACCCGTCAAGCCCGCCTGAATCAGCAGAAAAAATACCGCCCCCAGTGAAATGCTCATCACGAAGCCTGTTCCGAATCCAAAAAAAATGGGCGACAACATACTAATATCAGGGTTTATCTGTCTGCATGTTGTGCATTACGCCCAATTCACAGCCTTTCGATGTCGCAATTTAAGGAGAGCCACCGGAATATTTTTCAATAAAATAAAGGACTGCCGCGCCATACCTGAAAGTATGTGTAAAAGTTGGGGAAGAAGAGGCTCTCACAACCCAATTCCGGCCGGTTTGATGATAGTACTTTTGAATCAATGAGTTTCTTTTCATCTGATTGGGACGACGACGAAGAAGAAGATGTTTTCCAAGGCGATGTGGATGCCTTGGTGCGCGACTTCGAGAGCAAGCAGCGCAAAACCTTCTCAGCCAGGGAATGGTTGGAATTGTATCGCTATTATGCCAGTCAATTTCCAGCCAAAACCGGTCAGTACCGCGCAGATACATACATCAAAGTCATTTTGGAAACCGCAATCACACAGTTTCCCTACATGCCCATTTTTTCCTTGCACATGGCTGAATGGCTCATTCGCGACCAAAAATTGGCAAAGGCCCGCAACATCGTTTCACAGGCACTTCAATATACCCCGTTCGAACCCGCCTTGGGATTCATGCAAGCCTTGATTTTTAGCCTTCAAGGACACAAAAAGAAAGCCATGGATGAATTGGTCACCGTACTCGCCAACATGGGCGATGAAGAGGCAATGCTCGAAGACTTTTTAGAAATTTCGTTGTTTCATGGTCAGTTCGACCTGGCGATGCCAGTGCTTGAAAAAGCCTTGGACACTGGGGCTGAAGTAAGTGTCATATTAGAAAAGTACATTGAAAAAGCAGAAGAAGGTGGGTTGATTGATGCACTGCTTCCCATGATCCAACGCATCATCGACCAAGATCCCTACTCCGCTGAGGCTTGGTATGTGTTGGGGTCTGGACATATGGCACAAGGAGACCATGAACAGGCACTCAAAGCCCTCGATTTTGCTGTGACCATTAATGAGAATTTCGCCGATGCCTGGGTAACTTTTTTGGAATGCACTTACGAATTGGGACATTATCAAGACTTCATCAATACCTACAAAGAACTTGCCACCCGATTCCCAAAAAGAACATTTGCTGAAGTTGAGGGCTTGCTCGCATGGAGTTATTACGAACAAGGCGATGTGAAAACCTGTCGCTCCATCTACAAAGAAATCCTCAAACACCAACCCCAGGATGCTGAGTGTTGGTATTCCATGGGATTGACATGGCATTACGAAGAAAA
>JALQWO010000232.1 GCA_023258655.1 Bacteroidia bacterium | reverse complement strand
TGACTGATCATGAACGCCAATGCGGCCTCCACCGAATCGGTGGTTCGAAGCGGACTTAAGTGTTCGTTGATGAGTTGGGAAGCGATCATATTTACAAATATACGCGAATTGGGCTCACCACTGATGAGAATCGGCGTTGTCCCACTTGCCTTGAACCTTCATAACCTTCTCAATGAGATCGCGTGCGCAGCCCATCCCGCCATTCACCGTGGAGATGAAATGGGCCACATCGCGCACTTCGGCGCAGGCATCGGCCGGACAGCAAGGCAATCCCACTTTTTGCAATACCGGCAAATCGGGGTAGTCGTCGCCCATGTAGGCAATGTCTTTGGGCTTCAAATCCCAAGCAAACAACGCCTCTTCAAACGCTTCCATTTTGTGGCTTTGACCGAGGTATATGTATTGTATCCCTAACCCCTTCAATCGCTCCAATACGCCGTTGCCCTTCCCACCAGAAATGATGGCGATGGGGTAACCTTGTTTCACCGCGTGCTGCAGGGCATAGCCGTCTTTGATGTTCATGGAACGGAGCATATGTCCTTCTTCGGTGACCAGCACCTGTCCGTTGGTGAGCACACCGTCGATGTCGAAGATGAAGGCCTTAACTTGTTTGAATTGTTCGATGAGGTTGAGCGACATGCGATTTAGTGGGTTCTATTCATGTTGTTGGGGGTGACGATGATGAAATCGCCGGCGCCCTTGTTTTCAGCGTCGAGTTTGGTGACATCATCTTGCATCCGCGCCGAGATGGTGATGATGGTCATGGGGGGGATCATGCTTGAGCGCATTTGGACCGATGCCGCAGTTTTCTCTTCCTGTCTCAAATACCATTCGATACTTTCGTGGTTATCGGAGTGATAGCTGCCGTTGTAGTGGATGAACACCATGGGGTCCATTTTGGGCGATTTGCTGTTGCTGGACACGGGCACCACTTGTTCTCCATAATGGATGTTGGGTAGGTTGGTATAAATTTTCCAGGCCATGGTGGCGTCTTTCACGGCCTGACTTTTGGGCAAGTTTTGGCCCCCATGTCCGCCTGTGGCTTTGAAAATCTCCGCATAGCAATTCAGGTTGCTATCATAGGCCACGGGCATGGGAGGGAAGAGCGCTTTTTTCTCAGCGGGCAGGGTGTCCAAGGCGGCGAAGCCGCCGCGGTACACCAAACTGGCGTATTTGCGGGGAATGTTGGTGGCGATAAAAGGTAGTTGATGCTCTTTGGCAAAATCCACCAAGGGCTTGTAATCGGTATAGAAGTTGGGCCAAAGCTTGGTCGATTTCTTGAATTTGTCGTACACGGGATCCCCGCCCATCACGGCGCCCATGGGGGTCACCACGGTGCTGGTTTTGGCCGAGGTATCGGTGGGATTCAGGTATTCGTTCAAAGCCGCTTGCTGGTCGGTTTCAAACATTTCCGCCCCCAACACCATATAGGGTGTTACGCGAAACAAATCGCTGGTGGTTTGGTATTGCAGCCAATGCACAATGGGGTTGTCATGCAGCTCCCCAAACAAAACCACTGAAGGCTGAGGTGCACTTTTTTGGAGCTTTGTGGTGATCGCTTTCAAGAATTGCTCATAGCTCACCTTCTTGCCTTGGGCATCGAAAATCTGAAACGCTTGGATGTTTTTTGCAGGCACCCCCGCTGGCAGGGCCTTGGGAATGGGACGGGTTTGAATTTGGGCCTGAGCAATCAGGGAGCAGCAACAGAATGCCGCCATCAATAAAATGCGCATATCACAAAGATAGTGAAAAGGGCATCGCCCCGAAATTACCAACCCAAGATGTAGGCAAACATCAACGGCGCCACAATGGTTGCATCGCTCTCTACGATGAACTTGGGCGTGTGGATGTCGAGCTTACCCCAAGTGATTTTCTCGTTGGGAACCGCTCCGCTATAGCTACCGTAAGAGGTGGTAGAGTCGCTGATCTGACAGAAATAGCTCCAGAAAGGAATGTTTTCCATCTCCATGTCTTGGTAGAGCATCGGCACCACGCAAATGGGGAAGTCGCCGGCGATACCTCCACCAATTTGGAAGAATCCAACGCCTTTGCCATCGCTGTTTTTTACATACCAATCGGCCAACCAAGTCATGTACTCGATACCGCTCTTCATGGTCGAGGCCTGCAATTCGCCTTTGATCACATAGCTGGCGAAAAT
This sequence comes from Bacteroidia bacterium, assembly GCA_023258655.1. Lineage (GTDB taxonomy): Bacteria > Bacteroidota > Bacteroidia > NS11-12g > UBA955 > UBA955. The sequence goes on along the minus strand of JALQWO010000232.1, from coordinate 156 downwards.
GTTACCCATGGTGCTGTCTTCCCAACCGGGAACCACGATGGGCAAGTTGCGCTCCGCCGCGGCCAACATCCAACTGTCTTTGGGATCGATTTCGTAGTACTGCTCCAACTCGCCACTCAACAAGATTTGATACATGTATTCGTGGGGGAAGTAGCG
>JALQWO010000231.1 GCA_023258655.1 Bacteroidia bacterium | reverse complement strand
TTGGATTTCCATGAACGGCATTTTTTGGGGCGCCTTCCTGCTCATCCTCATTGTCTCAAAAAACCAAACCGAAAAAACCCGAAAAACGTTGGGCTGGTGCCTCGGCGCGCTCTCACTCCTCAATTTCGCCGCCAGCAACATCAAAATGGCCCTCGACCACACCTGGTATATCGAAAATAGCTTACCCCTTCACCTATGTGGGATGTCGGCCTTTATCGCTGCCTACCTCCTGATCCGCGGCTCTCAAATCAGCTACGAATTCCTCGTCTACTGGGGCGCCGGGGCCATCCATGCCTTCCTCACACCCGAAATCACCAACGGCTCATCCCTGTACAACCATATTGAATACAGCATTTCTCATGGCATTATCATCTTGGGCTCTGTTTACGCGACGATGCGATTGGGCTACACGCCCCGACCTGGTTCTTGGTGGAAGGTTTTCCTGTATACCCAACTCACCATTCCCATCATTGGCGGCGCCAACTACCTCACCGGCGGAAACTACATGTATTTGTGCCAAAAACCCACGGCCGACAACCCCTTTGTGATTGGAGAATGGCCTTGGTATATCTTGGGATTGGAATTCGCCATCATCCTGCATTTCTTCGCTTTCTACCACCTCCACAAGGCACTCGCAACCTGGAGAAGTAATCGCGCATAATCTTATCTTCGCAAGATGCGGAGTTTCTTTTCTGTTTTTTTCTGTTCGATTTCCAGGGCGATGTCTTCGTGGTTTTTCCTGGCGATGTCTTGGATGATGTCTTTGGCGATATCCTGCGTAACTTTGGGTTTCATGGCCATGGTAACCAGCCATGCATCTGCGCAAACTCCCAGCACTGCACCCCAAACACCTATCGTCACAAAGGACGCCAATGCACCCAATTACAACCCCGCGCTGAACCCTGGCATTATCCCCGCACCGCAAATGATTGAAATGTCGCCTCGCGGCGGCTACTTTACGTTCAATAAGAAATACAGTCAATACTTAGAGATTATACAATATAAAATCTATCACGGCTTTGAAGATTTCAATATTGACGGTCAAATTAGCGGTTTAACAAATTCAAATCTTCCTGCAGAAGGATACTCGCTGAAAATCACAAAAAAAGAAATTCGGGTATTGTATTCAGATATACAGGGACTTCGATATGCCATACAAACCCTAGAGCAACTCAGGAATTTATCGCCCAACAACAAGATCCCGTGCATGACCATCACCGATTACCCCCGATTCCGCTACCGGGGCATGCACTTGGATGTATCGCGGCATTTTTTCGATAGCTCCTTCCTCTATAAATACGCCGCAATGGCTGCACAATATCGCTTCAATGTGATTCATTTACACCTCACCGATGACCAAGGGTGGCGACTAGAGAGCAAACGATACCCCAAGCTCAATACCATTTCATCGACCCGCAGTGGCACACAAACAGGACCCTATTCACTGCAACACTTCGACACTTTTACCTACCGTGGGAATTATAGCCAAGAATGCCTTCAAGAATACGCCAACTGGTGCCACCACATTTATGGCATCACGGTAATCCCTGAAATTGAAATGCCCGGACATGCCCTCGCGGCGCTCGCGGCCTACCCCGAATTGAGTTGTACCGGTGGACCGTTTGAAACCGCCAAAGGTTGGGGTGTGTTCGACGATGTATTTTGCGCCGGTAATGAAGCCACATTCACCTTTCTGCAGAACATTTTGCAAGAAACCATGCGCACTTTCCCCAACTCGCCCTACATCCACATCGGCGGCGATGAATGTCCGAAAGAACGCTGGAAACACTGTCCCAAATGCCAACAACGCATGAAAGACCATGGCCTCAAAGACGAGCACGAACTGCAGAGCTACTTCATTCAACGCATCGAAAAGTACCTCCAAGATTCTGGATGGTATGTAAATGCCACCGGCGATACCATTCAAGGTCGGAACATCATCGGCTGGGATGAAATATTGGAAGGCGGCCTAGCACCCAAAGCCACGGTAATGAGTTGGCGGGGAACCGAAGGAGGCATCGCCGCGGCCCAGCAGCACCACAATGCCATCATGACCCCCGGCAAACCCCTCTATTGGGACCATTACCAAAGCAAGGACAGCACAGAACCGCACGCCATTGGCGGCTTCAACCCCATCGAAAACGTATACGCCTACGAACCCATTCCCGCCACACTGCCCGATAGCCTGCATCGATACATTTTGGGTGCCCAAGCCAACGTTTGGACAGAATACATATTAAGCCCAGAACACGTTGAATACATGGTCATGCCACGAATGCCTGCCTTGAGTGAGGTATTGTGGTCGAACCCCCAACAAAAAGATTTTACCGACTTCAAACGCCGTT
>JALQWO010000230.1 GCA_023258655.1 Bacteroidia bacterium | reverse complement strand
ATCACTTTTTGGAAACGGCGTTCCAGGGCTTTGTCTGCCTCAATGTACTTTTGATACTCCGCCAAGGTGGTGGCACCAATGGCGCGCAGCTCACCTCTCGCCAAGGCGGGTTTCAAAATGTTGGCGGCATCCATGGCCCCTTCGCTTCTTCCGGCCCCAACCAGGGTGTGGATTTCGTCAATGAACAACACCACTTCACCAGCGGCACCAATTACTTCTTTCACTACTGCTTTGAGGCGTTCCTCAAATTCCCCTTTGTATTTGGCTCCGGCAACCAACGCACCCAAGTCCAAACTGTAAATGACTTTGGATTTTAAGTTCTCCGGCACATCGCCCCGGATAATGCGCATGGCCAATCCCTCTGCGATCGCTGTTTTACCCACGCCGGGTTCGCCTATCAATACAGGGTTGTTTTTGGTTCGGCGCGATAGGATTTGCAAAACGCGACGAATTTCTTCGTCTCTGCCAATCACTGGATCCAATTTGCCCTCCCTGGCCATTTGGTTGAGGTTGAGCGCGAACTTCTTCAATGAATTGAATTGGTTTTCGTCGGTCTGAGAACTCACCCGATTCCCACCCCGAAGTGCTTGGATGGCTTTGATCAAATCATTGCGCTTGAATCCCGCATCTTTCAAAATGTTGGCCGCGCCGTCTTTGCCATCGAGAATCCCCACCAACAAATGTTCATTGGTGATGAATTCATCCTTCATTTCGGTCATGGCTTTTTCTGCAGCCACCGTCACCGCATTCAATGGTTGGGATAAATATACTTGTCCACCTTCTACCTTGGGGAGCGACTGCAAACTGGCTTGCGCGGCTTGCTCGATGCGTGTAAGGTTAGCACCCAGCTTACCTGCCACAAATTGCAGGGTTTCTTCGTCATCCGATATCATGGCCAACAGCAAATGCGTGGGTTCCATCGCTTGGTGTTTGTTCGCGATGGCCAACTGCTGGGCCTTTGACAACGTGTCCTGTGCCTTGATGGTAAATTGTTGTAAATTCATGATGCTAGCAAGCGCTCAAAAGAGATTCCAATCAATCAAAGCGATCATTTGATGACAAAAAGTCGATGATCGCTCGTCGTTTACACCCAATTTGGATGTCAAATCGTCAGTTTCTCCGCAGGGGTCATCGGTCATCGATGGCTTCCATGCCTTCTTCCATGGCCTCCAAGGGTATTTCTGTTTCCTCGGCGGCATCATCGCCATTGGGATCAATTTCTTCGCGTTTTTTGGCAGGGCCTTTCAATCGATTCCAGGCATCGGGATGGATGCAAACTTGAAATACTGCGGTATCGATGCTGCCAGAGTCTTTGGCTAACAGGCGGTTTTTCAATGCCCTGAAATGTCCGTTGTTACTTTTTACGCAGCCATTGGAATCCAGGAACCATCGAACTTTTTTCGGCATGGGGATGATGCTGGCCAAAAACGTACACTCGCCCAATGTGAGTTCGCTGGGGTGTTTGTGAAAATAGAAACGAGACGCCTCGGTGGCTCCAAAAATGCCGGGACCCCATTCAATCACGTTCAAATACACTTCCATCATTCGGTTTTTACTCACCAGTGATCTGCGCTCCATCAGCCATGTCAATAAGATTTCTTCCACTTTCCGGGCGATGGTTTTTCTCCGACCCAAGAAAACGTTTTTCACCAGTTGCATCGAAATGGTAGAACCGCCGCGGGCAAATCGTTTTTGGCGGTAGTTCTGGGCGATACTAGATCGGAATGCATCCATGTAGAATCCCTGGTGATGAAAGAAATCGGGGTCTTCGCTGCGCAGCACACATCGCACCAAATCCTTGCTGATGCTCTCTAACGGCGTGAAATTGCCATTGTCTCCACCCACCTCAAAGCGAGCCACGGGCTCTCCTTTGTCCCAATAGGTGTAGGTGAACGCACCATTCATCATCCGTGGGTCCACATTTCCCCACTGTACGATGGTAAAATCACTGCTAGGCCACATCCGACTTTCCAAGATACAATCGCGGGGTTTTTCGTGTTCCATGGCAAAGTGGAAGCGATACTCTAGTGTACCCGTAGCCTTCGGAATACCGATGTTTCTGAACAGCCCCACAGGCAAGCTCGAGAAAAAGGCGTTGGCACCCAGCCGCGGCATATACAATCCCAACGCATATTTGGGGTTGTTACCACCTTGGTATTGGGCAAAGACATTTGCGGCAATTTGGTTGATTCTCACTGTGCTTTGAGAATCCAATTCAAAGAATCCGTCTTTGACATCGCAAACAAACCTTCCATGTGCAGAGTCTACTTGCACGAGGGTATCTGAAATGCGTTCGTCATCGACCTGCAAACCAATAAATCCGCCTTGCAAATCGGCGTGAATGGCACCAAAG
>JALQWO010000022.1 GCA_023258655.1 Bacteroidia bacterium | reverse complement strand
CATCCATAATAGGCATCTCAGGCCCATCAATATCAATCAGAACATTATCCACTTCCATTCCCACCAAGGCCGCCAAAACATGTTCTACAGTTGAAACCGAAGCGCCATTTTTGGTTAATGTTGTTCCACGCGAAGTGTCAGTTACAAGATCGCAATCGGCCTCGATAATGGGTGAGCCTTCCAAATCGGTGCGACGAAATTTGTAGCCATGATTCTCAGGGGCTGGATTCAGGGTGAGGTTTACATTGGCTCCTGTATGAAGACCAACGCCCGAAATGTGAATGGGCGCTTTGAGTGTAGTCTGTTTGGGGTTGATTTGATTCATTGGTTATTCTCCTGATTTTATGCGAGCGATTTCTGCTTTGATCGCTTCGAGTTCTTTGATGAGTTCTGGAATTTTTCGGGTACTTGCCACCGATTTGAGGTAGGTTCTTACGTCGGTAGCCGGTGTCCCTGTGAGTTTTTGGTTTGGTTCTGTGATGTTGCCAGTGATGCCACCTTGTCCGCCAACACTCGTATGTGCGGCGATGGTTAAATGACCTGCAACACCCACTTGACCGCCAAACTGTGCATAGGCCCCAATTTTCGTGCTGCCTGCAATGCCTGTTTGTGCCGCCAAAACAGTGTGTTCTCCCACTTCCACATTGTGAGCGATTTGAACGAGGTTGTCGAGTTTTGTCCCAGTTTTGATGATAGTGCTACCCATGGTGGCGCGGTCGATACTGCAATTGCTGCCTATTTCCACCCAATCCTCCAAAATCACATTACCAATTTGCGGGATTTTCATGTATTTGCCGTTAATGGGTGCAAAACCAAAGCCGTCACCTCCGATGACACTCCCTGCTTGAATGATGCAGTGCTTACCTATGATACAATCCGCATAGACAACGACATTGGGGTATAGCAAAGAGTTATCGCCCACAACCACATTTCTCCCAATGTACACACCGGGATAAAGAATACAGTTCTTGCCAATTTGTGCCCCTTCTTCTACATAGGCTGTGGAGGCAATATGCACACCGTCGCCGATGTTAGCCGATGGATGAATGTGCGTTGATTCAATACCACTGCGGTGAACATTCGGATCAAAATGTCGTGTGAGCACCGTGCAAAAAGCGAAATAGGGGTTGGCGTGCTCAATCAGAACAGCCGAAACGGGTTGCTGTGGAACAAACCCTTGAGGCACAATAACAGCGCCACATTGCGTTTGATAAAGCGATTGTTCATATTTCGGATTGGAGAAGAATCCCAGTGCGTTGGCCCCGCCTTCTTCCAATTTTGCCGCATGAGTTATCACCAAATCAGGCTGGTTAGGGGAGATATGACCGCCGATTTCTTTCGCTATGAGGGTGGTAGTTAACATCAAAACTGAGTGCAAAATAACACCAAACCGACAAAACACCCATGGTTTGGGCATAGAAACCCACAAATCGTGGATGAAAATCGCACAATTGCGTCGAGATTCAATTTTTCTTTCTATTTTGGCCGATAGATATTTAACGATTGAACCAATGAATGTAAAAGAAGAACAAATGTATTCCGACAAATCGCATCCCAAAGGGCTGTATGTTTTGTTTGTGACCGAAATGTGGGAGCGCTTCAGCTATTATGGCATGAGGGCGCTGTTCGTGTTGTTTATGACCAAAGCTTTGTTATTTGATAAAGCCTTGGGATCTGAAATTTACGGTAGTTACACAGGGTTGGTCTACTTAACTCCCTTGTTGGGTGGATACATGGCTGATCGTTATTGGGGTAACAGAAAATCCATTATTATCGGTGGAATTTTGATGGCCATTGGTCAGTTATTCATGTTCTTGGCAGGTACCTATTACCAAGAGGTAAACATAGCGGCTCCGTTAATGTTTACAGGCCTCGGCTTTTTGATTATTGGTAATGGATTCTTCAAGCCCAACATTTCAACGATGGTAGGTCAGTTGTACCCGGCCGGTGACAAACGTGTGGATTCGGCCTTTACGATTTTCTACATGGGAATCAACTTAGGCGCTTTTATCGCACCATTGCTCTGCGGTTATTTGGGTGATACCGGTAATGCTGCCGATTTCCGTTGGGGCTTTTTGGCTGCCTGTTTGGGGATGTGTGTGAGCTTGATTTTGTTCATCACTTTGAAGAACAAATACATCGTAACACCTGAGGGGGAACAAATTGGTGAAAAGCCGAATTCAGCCAGAGAAGTCAAGACAAATACAGAAGCGGCACCGGTAAACTATACCGCCATGGGTATATGGGTTGTGGTATTTGGTGCTTTGCTTTATCTGTTCCGATTCCAAGCAGAAATGGATTGGATTGGTTCATTTATTTTCGCTCTCACCATAGCGGCTCCTGGTTACATCATCACGGATCCAACATTGACCAAAGTTGAGCGTCAGCGTATTTGGGTGATTTACATCGCTGCTTTCTTCGTGATCTTTTTCTGGGCGGCTTTTGAACAAGCAGGTGCATCATTGACCTATTTCGCCGAAGAACAAACCAACAGGGAACTTTTCGGAGAAACCATTCCAACGTCTTACTTCCAGAGCATCAACGCCGTTGCGATTGTAATATTCGCTCCTTTGTTCGTTTGGTTGTGGGGTTGGTTGGGTAAGAAAAATATGGAACCGGCGTCGCCTTTCAAACAAGCTTTGGGGTTATTCCTATTGGCGATGGGCTATTTGGTGATTGCTTTTGGTGTTAAAGGAATTGATCCAAGCACGAAATTGAGCATGGTATGGTTGGTATCATTGTATACCATTCACACGTTTGGAGAACTTTGTTTATCGCCCATTGGTTTGTCAATGGTGAACAAGTTGGCACCGGTAAAATTGGCGTCCCTGCTTATGGGTGTTTGGTTCTTGTCTACTGCTGCAGCCAACAAATTTGCGGGTACTTTGAGTGCTTTATATCCTGAAGAAGTAAAAATGGAGAAGCGTTATTCTGCAAAAGCAGACGCTTCAGTCATGGCGGCATTCAATAGCAATACATTGGATACCAACGTTTGGAAAGCAGATCCCAAAGGAACCTATGCCTTGAATACTGCTACTGTAAAAACGGTGAAAGCCGCCGACACGAAAACAGATTCAGTGGTAGCGTTGACATTAAACAACGGAGCGATGGCTGAGGGCGAAAAACACACCTGTGATTCAACTTGTATGTCGAGTGGAAAATGCCCCATGCATTCAACAGTAAAATCTAACATTTCTGTATTTCACTTGAAGGTAATCAAATCCAATAACAAATACTTTGATCGTGCTTTGTTGTTGAATGACACCACTTTGGTTACGCATGATTCAGTAGACGTGGTAACCAATGTTGATGGCGTGAAGAAAGCATCCAAAGAAGAGCGTTTACAGACTTGGAATTTGAAGCCAGAGAAACCCACGTTCTTCGTGAAAATTGAAACGTTGTATGACTTCTTCATGCTGTTCGTTTTCATGGCCGGTGCGGCTTCTGTGGTTTTGTTTTTCCTGAGCGGACGCTTATTGAAGATGATGAATGGTGTGAGATAACCTCATACAGTATAGAATCAAAAGAAAAGGCGGCCACAGGCCGCCTTTTCTTTTGCTGTTGATTTCGGATCTCGTCAATATTTTACTGTCCTGTAATTTTTGTTGAGAGGATTAACCCAATGTCGATAATAAATCGCCCACCACAAAAGTGCTCCCACCGATGTAAATGATGTCATGCTCCTTTGCTGCCTGCTGCGCCGCTTGATAAGCTGAAAGCACTGTGTCATGAGCATCGCCAAGTAAACCCAATGCCAATGCTTCCAGTCGCAATTTCTCTGCATCAAATCCGCGAATAACACCCGGCTTACAGAAATAGTATTTGGCATCCTTCGGTAATAATTTCAATATCTTCTCCCGATCCTTGTCGCTCACCATCCCCCAAACCAAATGTAACTGTGCATTCTTCGGCTTTTGATTTAACGTGCTCAACAATTGACCCATGGTAAATTGAACGCCAGGCTCATTGTGTGCCGTATCTGCTACGGCAAAGGGCTGCTCTTGAATGACCTCCCATCGACCCCTAAGTCCTGTGAATTGTTGAATATTCGCCAGTCCTTCCAGAACCTTGGATCGCTTGATGGGTATCCAGAGATCTTTTAGTGCCTCAATGGCGCAGGTAAAGGTTTGTAAATTCTCTTTTTGATAATCGCCCCGCAGCGAAATCGCTCTATAAAATCCCTGATCTACGGGTAAATCGCGGTATATTTTTGCCATCTTATCCTTGGCAACACCCAATATTTCTGTTAAGGGCTCTTCCGCCATTGGTCCAATTGCTACTGGGATTTTTGATTTGATGATGCCTGCTTTTTCACGAGCGATGGCCGATAGGGTATTTCCCAACATATCCATGTGGTCCCATCCAATATTGGTAATTACCGACAATATGGGCGTGATCACATTGGTGCTGTCCAAACGTCCTCCTAAACCGACTTCAATTACGCCATAATCTACATTTTCTTTGGCAAAATGGTAGAATGCCATCGCCACGGTAATTTCAAAGAAACTCGGCTGAATTTCCATGATGTCATCATATACCAATTCCAGAAATTCTAGTACGGTATCTTCAGAAATACACCCACCATCCACGCGAATCCGCTCGCGAAAATCAACGAGGTGAGGAGATGTGTAAAGTCCCGTTTTGAAACCATGGGCAGACAATGTCGCAGCGATCATACTGCTGACAGAACCTTTTCCGTTTGTTCCTGCTACATGAATCCATTTTCTCTCCAAGTGGGGATTGCCCAAACGATCGAGCAAGGCCAACGTGTTGGTTAAATCTTTTTTGAACGCAGCCTTGCCAATGTTTTGAAACATGGGTAACTGCTTAAACATGAAGTCTAGCGCTTCAGGGTAAGAGGCGAACCTCGACATGCTTAATAGGTTTTCTTAACGTCCAACGTAACCAAGGCACTTTCACCGCAACCATCCCCGTTTTTCTCAAATTGAGATTGTTTCAAAAACTTGTTGAACGTGGATATCATGTCGTCATCAGAACCATTCCATGTGGTTCCACTCACATTCCATTCTACGACACGCCATTTACCATCGCATTCAACGCGAACGCGAGCGATGATTTTTCCATAGGAATCGGTACTTGGATTGTCAAAATCCGAAGACATTTTATATTTGGTGAATTTGGAGCTAAAATTGGCGTTTCCTTTGGAGCTGGTGACACGATCACCGTAATTACCTGTCACACCACCATTATTGCCACCTTTGCCATAACCAGTACTACCAACGCCATTTTTTACACCATTTGGATCACCCACACCGCCTGTTCCATTTCTTTTGCCAATTTTGGTAAAATCCACCTTGATTTTGGGGTTGTCACTGGGTGGTCGGTCAGAACTGGGTGGATCTATGGGAGGTAAACTGGGTGTTTCGGGCTGAGCCTCACTTGTAACTACCGGACCAACACCACCACTTTGAGGTTGGTTGTTGGAGGGGCCTTCAGATGGCGCACCGCCTTGCGCTGGAGGGGTGGGAGATGGACCACCATCGTTTGGTCTACCTGCACTTACATCTTCAACCATCCCAAAATCAAGAATCAATGCCCCTTTTTTGTTTTCAAAGGGTGGGTTTGGGATAGAAATATGAACAAACCATAACATCCCTAAGATGATGGCTGAAGCCGTTAAACTAATGGCCCAAGAAACAACGCGCTGATTCGTTGTCGTGGTCAGGTTTTCTTCGATTTGATAATGTGCCATATTATTTCCAATCTAACGCCACATCCGATACGGATAATGTGCCCGTTGGCATATTTTTTATGGATTCAGCAAAGTGTGATGCACGCTGCTCGTCGACGAATTTGCCCAAAATTACTTTGTTTAGACTGCTGCGCTTAACAGAAACAACACAAGCATCAATACCCAATTTTTGCCAAAGTAGGCATTCTCTGTTGGCCAAATCCAGAGTAATATAGGATCCACCGCTAACAGAATACTTGCCCTTCATGTCTTTCATGGCAAGATAAAAACCTTGTATCCCCTCTAAGCCTGTACCGTAATCAATGCTGTGAGATAGGGTGCTGTCTTGGGTATTTTCTTCTTGAATGCTCACAATTTCGCTAGCAAGTGGTGCCACGGTGCGTGTTTTTTCTTGCTGCATCTGGGTATCCTGAGGGAGAAGGCTGGCTAAGTCTTGTCCGGAACTAACCGACCAAATTTGGGCCACAGTCATCAAAATACCCGCACCAATACTAATAATGGCAAACGATGCCGCCGCCCGCCACAATAGGGGTTGTGATCTCTTTGATACAGTAAAATCACTGTGGTGCTGATCCGTCGACTCTTCAGCAATCATTTCTGATTTCATTGAGGAATCAACTGTTTCGAGAATCGGTAGGTCCTCGGGCAATTCCTCAATGGGTTTTGATAACGGAAGTGACTCTATATTTTTAGTAATGCTCGATGTTTCCGCCATCGGTTGGGATTTCCACTGCCATTGGATGTGGGGAAGTCCATATGTCTGCAAACTGAGATTCACATTGGCATTGGCCAAGAAAAACAATTCTCCCGACGGGTTTCTGTGAAACGATCCCAAATCGCCCATGCGAAAACTGCCTTGATTCAGTGTCTGCCCGGCTATCGTTTCAGCAAATTCTGCCAATGATTGACTTGCTTGCTTGAATGAATAACCAAATTGTTCTTTGATTGCATTGGCTACAAAACCATCGTCTTCTTTGATGTCGGCATTGAAAAATATGCTGTGAGCTGCAGGTTTTATTTGACCAGAAAATGGATTGGCAATGCCAAAATTTTTGCGCAGTATAAATGCTCCAAAGCCAGGCAATACAGCACACTCATGCTCGTGAAGTACATGAGAAACTGCCACAACCACTGCTTGGGAATTCATACTACAATATTAAGGTTTTTTTTATGATTCCTTTAAAAGATAGAAATAGCCAGTCCGCCCATCAATGTAAGTCCGTAATTGGCATAGCCGTACCATTGTTGGTATTGGGTTCCCAACAAATTGCTGCCCTGCAACCAAACACGACCTTTTCCATTGATGCGATAGTCCATGCGTGCATGCAAGTCAAAAAATCCTTTGATCTCAGTGGTGCGAGAGTTTCCAGCAACATAAATTTGGTTTCTGCGCTTACTCATTCCATCGAATCCGGCACTGAGTTCTAAGTTTTTACCCAAATGATAATTGGCATTCATGCTGTATGTGAGCCCAGGCAAATGCCAAGCATCACCGCCGCCGTCCACCGTGTAGTTAGCGACTTTGGCGTGCGCGCTGATTTTTAATTGCTCACCGATGTGGTATTTCACAAAGGTCCTGAAGTATACGCTACTCAAATGAGAGGCATAAACCATTTGCAGACTGCCCAAGCTGTCATTGACCTTTTGTCCCAAAGCATTCGTTTCAATGTTGGATACCACCAATCCATAATCGGAGCTGCTGTTTCCACCCATATCCAAAGCGAATTCTGCATTTTGGGTGATTTTGCCCTTGATACCAACAAATAAATTCACCTCATCATATGTGTTTTTTACGGAAATAGAATCTGCAAAGAATGGCATCATGGCATTCAAACGACGGAAACTGTTCTTTTTCAAACCGCCGTCCAAACCACCATAAATATTGAGGTTTAAACCCGTCAACGTCTTTTCGAAGTTGATGTAGGGGTTGATTTTAAAAGTGTTTTCACTTGGCATGGAATCCAAGCTGGCAACATTATACGTGGTGATAGCACCCAATTTCAAATTCAATTTGGTTGGAGCATGGGTGAATTGCACATAGGGAAAAACATCTACGAAAAGCTGTTGGTTGTGCGACTTGCCTTGGTATTTGTTGGTGTCCAACGATTGTACCATGTCGATGTAATTGCTGCTGATGTCAAGGCCCAAGCGGGTATTCTTGACGTTCTGTTTTAGATTGATATATCCGCTGAGTTCTTTTTCCTGTTGATCCATGTTGTTGCTAAAGCCTTGTGCCGACATTCCGGTACGAAAACTTGGTTTTTTGCCCGACCCGATGTAGTCATAATCAACACCCAAGCCGTAATGGTCATTGATTCGTCCAGTGGTGAGAATACTTCTCTGTTCCAATGAAGTGTCTTTGCCAAAGAAGTTGACTTTGTCTCGGTTGTAGAAAACCCTTGTCTCCAAACCACTGCTTTGGTAGTATTTGGCGCCCTGTAGTTGGAATTTGTTCGTTGAAAATTCTCGGAGAGAGTTAGCGGGATTTGCAGATAGATGCAATCCACTAAAATTGTAACTGTAATTGGCGCTGGGTTTGTTTGCGATGTAAATCTCCCCCAAGGTATGCCCATAATTACCTCCGCCGATTCGTGCATAATTCGACAAATAAACCGAGTCAGATACCCGGTCTTTGAGCTTTTCAGGCTGAATAGGGCGAGTGATTTTTCGCGTATTCCATGCAAATTCTGGGGTTTCGAACTTGACATTGATTTTAGGATTCTCCGATCTCGGTACGATTGGATCCAGCAACAATTTGGATGCTGGCATCAATTTGGGTTCAAACTTCGTGGTAACTTGCTTAGAGGAATTGTCGATTCCCCCTCTACCAGGCTGGGCACTGAGGGTGGATGCTAAGCCAAGGATTGCTCCGAATACAATTGCACTTTTCATGTATGTTACAAATATGTTTCTTTCCACTTTGACGTTAATCACCGTTTTTGGGACTGTCTAATAAAAGAAACGAAAAATGAAAGGGACGGGGGTTTCTGTTTTTTTGTGATAAAAATCGGAATAATGTTGTTGTGTTTATTGAATTTTGCTATCTTTGCAGCCCAAATCACGGATTATGTACGCCATTGTTGAAATAGCCGGAAGGCAATACAGGGTAGAAGAGAACAAGCATCTTGTTGTCAATCGCCTTCAAGCAGAAGCAGGCTCTACCATAGAGTTTAATAAAGTATTATTGGTAGGCGGAGAGAAAATCAAAGTTGGAGCTCCCACCGTTGCTGGTGCTTCAGTTACTGCCACTGTGAAAGAACATGGCAAGGGTGACAAAGTATTGGTTTTCAAAAAGAAGCGCAGAAAAGGTTATCAGAAAATGAACGGTTTCCGTCATTATTTGACATTGTTGAAAATAGAAAGCATCAAATCTTAATTTAGGTAAACGTCATGGCACACAAAAAAGGTGCGGGTAGCACCAAAAACGGAAGAGAATCACACAGCAAACGCCTTGGAGTTAAGATCTTCGGTGGACAAGCAGTGAAAGCAGGAAATATTATCGTACGTCAGCGTGGAACCAAACACCATGCAGATGTGAATGTAGGCATTGGTAAAGATCACACCTTGTTCGCATTGGCTGATGGCGTAGTGGTTTTCCGCAAAGGAAGAGAAGGTAGAAGCTTTGTTTCTGTAGTGGGACAAGCTTAATTCGTTAAATATTTTATGAAAAAAGGGGAAGGCGACTTCCCCTTTTTTATTTTTGTAGCACCATGACAACTTCCACATCCAAAACACCCTCACACTCTTTCACCTTGATGAATGAACTCGTATTGCCCAATGATACGAATACATTGAATAACCTCATGGGGGGACGATTGTTGCATTGGATGGATATCTGTGCAGCCATTGCGGCACAAAAACACAGCAACCACATTGTGGTAACCGCCTCTGTTGACAGTGTTTCGTTCAAAGAAAGCATCCGTTTGGGCGACGTAGTCACGTTGAAAGCTTATGTAACCAGGGCATTTAACTCGAGCATGGAAGTTTTTATTGAGGTGTTTGCAGAGAATTTGCCCAAAGGGGAGCGACTCAAATCAAATGAAGCATACTATACGTTTGTTGCACTGGATTCTCGCCATAGACCTGTAACTGTTCCGTCGATCGAACCGGAAACTGCGATCGAAGTGGAGAAATACGAAGGTGCTTTGCGTCGCCGACAAGTGAGACTGATCCTCGCAGGTAAAATGAAACCCGGGGATGCGCAAGAATTGAAGAATTTGTTCTTGTGATTATTTGATCAAGCCAATTTCGCGCAATCGTTCAATCAAAAACTCCATTGCACTGCAATCTTCATATTTCTTGGGGTTGTTTTCTGTGATGCACTGTGGTAAGCAATCCAACCTAACTTCTGGTCGGGGGTGCAAAAAGAAAGGAATGCTGTATCGCGGTGTTCCCCATTGTTCTCTGGGTGGATTCACTACGCGGTGAGTAGTGCTTTTTAGTTGATCGTTGGTAAGGCGTTGCAACATATCGCCAACATTTACCACAATATGATCTTCTACCTCGGTTACACCAATCCAATCGCCGTTTTTATTCAATACTTCAAGGCCATCGGCACTGGCACCCACCAATAAAGTGATCAAATTGATGTCCTCGTGTTCTCCAGCACGAATCGCGTCTTTAGGATCCTCAAGGATGGGAGGGTAGTGAATCGCTCTCAAAATGCTGTTTCCATATTTCACTTTGTTGTCGAAGTAGAATTCATCCAATCCCAAATGAAGCGCTATGGCACGAAGCATTTGAATGCCCGTTCCTTCTAACGCCTTGTAAATGGCTTCGCCGGCCCTATTAAAATCTGGTAATTCCGAAACCTGTTTGTTGGCGGGATAATTGGGAACATCCTCATCGGCGCCTTCAGTATATTGGCCAAAATGCCAAAATTCTTTCAAATCCCCAGCATTTCGGTTCTTCGCATGTTCTCTACCGAAACCTGTATAGCCCCGTTGTCCACCACCGGCACTATCGTCGTACAGCATTTTTACTGATTCCGGCAATTCAAAAAAGTTCTTTACCTCCCGATACAAGTCTGTCAATACCTGTTGAGGGATACCATGATTGCGAATGGCCACAAAACCAATTTGCTCGTAGGCCTGTCCTAATTCGGCAACAAAAGACTTTTTTTGCTCCAATGAGCCCTGGGTAAAATGCGATAAGTCTAGTTTGGGTATTGACTGCATACCGCGAATTTAGTGAATCGCGGGCAGTTTTGGAGATTAAATCGAATGGTAAAGCTTGGAGTCGCTCTCTTCTAAAATGATAGAAAGTGTCGTTGCCGCTGGTGAAATCATCAATACATCGAGGTCTGATGTGGCTTCGTATAACTCATTCAAATAGTTGGACCAATCCGGGTTCTCAGCGATGTTGGCTTGGATATATGCAGTAGTCACTGCGTCTGCTTCACCATAAAAATACATCAATAAATCTGAGTGGGATAGTGGTTTTGCCATATTGTTTGCTTTTAACAACAAACATATAACGCGCCCTAAATCAGATTATTTTACCCGAACTACACTTTTTTGCATCTTTTTTCTCAAATTGAGAATGGCATAGTGCATGCGACCAATGCAAGTATTGATGTTGGTGTCTGTAAGGGTTGCAATTTCTTTGAAACTCAAATCGGCATATTGACGCAATATCAGCACTTCCCGTTGGTCTTCAGGTAGCTCCCAAATCCATTGTTTGAGAATTTCAATCTCGTCTTTGGCGACCCTTTGATCTTCTTGACTGCTCACACTGATACCCATTGCATCAAAAACGTCTCTACCATCTGTATCAACCACAACAGGCATGCGCTTGCGTGAACGTATTGAGTCGATGCTCATGTTTCTCGCGATCCGCAGAGCCCATGGCAAGAATTTGTCCTCGTGATTGTATTTGCCATGCTGTATACTGTGAATCACCTTGATGAAGGTTTCTTGGAAAATATCCTCAGCCAAGTAGCGATCGCCAACAAGCAAATAAATGCTGGACAGAATTCTGGTCCTGTGGCGTTTGAGCAATGTTTCGAATGCTGCGTTGTTACCGTCGATGTAACGTTTAATCAGCACGCCGTCTGAGATCAATGGTGTAGTCATAATACCCTCCTTGCAGGTTAAAATGTGGTTTTAATAAAGCAAGTTTTTAGTTGAGTATTTTTTGACTTATAGGCGTTTTGCTAAGAATTTCTGCCGTGAAAGAATACAATAATTTTGGTAAATGCAAATTTTTACCGCATAAATGAATAAAAAAATCAAATTTTTATTCCGTTGATGAAATCCTTGGAAGCCATTTTGGGTTTCCCCGGTGCTTGTAATTGGAGAATCTCATAATCGCCATCAGACAATCGAATCAAAAAGCGCTTGTCTGAAATAATCGCACCCAATGCATCTTGCTCTATCCCCTTAGAGAGGATTTTACCCTGCAAGAACTTCATTTCGCCAAAGGGTGTTTTCATCCATGCACCTGGACTGGGCGACAATCCACGTAGTTTGTTGTGGAAGTCTTGAACAGTGAGATCTGTTGTTAATTCGCAAAAGTTGCGATGGAGTTTGGGCGCCACCTTGCTGTTGCTGATGACAGGTTGCGGCATGGTTTGATAATGGCCTTCTTCAATTTGGTTGAGGGTATTTACCATCAAGTTGGCACCTGTATGCATCATTCGATCATGCAATTCTCCCACAGTTTCGTCCTCACCGATGTCCATTTCCACGGATGAAACAATATCACCCGTATCAATTTCATGTTTTAGGAAAAAGGTTGTTACTCCCGTTTTTCTCTCTCCATTGATGATTGCGTGATGTATTGGCGCGGCCCCCCGATAGTTGGGGAGAAGTGAACCGTGTAAGTTCATAGTACCCAGTCGAGGCATGCTCCAAACTACCTCTGGCAACATGCGAAATGCAATCACAACACCCAAATCTGGGCGATAACTTGCTAGGGATTCTATGAATAATGATGATTTTAAATTGGGTGGTTGAAGCGTAGGAATTCCCAACGATTGGGCTGTCTTTTTTACGGCACTTTCACCGATTTTTTGGCCTCTACCTACCGGTTTATCAACCGCCGTGACCACACATACTACCTGAAATCCCGCCGCTACCATTGCCGACAAACTAGTAGCTGCAAAATCAGGTGTTCCAAAAAATACAATACGCAATTTGTGGCGAGACATGTCGACAAAGATAATGGTGGTTCTTGCAACATGAATCGCTTCTAAACTGTCCATTCATCGAACAAATAGCAGAAAGCTGCTGAAAATCACCGAAATTTGTATAAATACCATCGTTTACAATGACCCAAAGCCGTCAAATACAACACCCACTGAAAAAGGTTCTTTTGTTGTTGATTGGCCTAGGGTGTCTGTGCTTGTCGAAGGCCAATATTGGCAAACCAGTTCCAGAGAACAAACCCATATTTTTTGTAAATCAAGGCCAATGGCCTTCTCGGGTACTCGCCAAAGCGGATCTTTCAGTTGGAGATTTTTGGTTAACCAATGAGGGTTTTGTTTTGAACTTATTGGATACCGCTGCCACAGAATTACTCCATGAGAGAACAGTGGTTTCAACTGCTGTCAATACCCATGCAGTTTTCTTGAAATTCCTCAAAAGTAACCCGTTGATAACGGCAAGCGGAGGAGGGACAGTATCGGAAACATATTACAATTTCTACAAAGGGAAATCCCCAAAAGCTGTTCTGAATGCCCACAAATACAGTGAATTGATGGTTCGCAATGTTTGGCCAGGGATCGATTTGCAATTGCTATCCTACCAAGGCACAATCAAATACAACTGGATCATTTCGCCCTCCGCTGATGCGGGCGCCATTCAATGGATGTATCAAGGTCAGACTGGATTTTCTCTTCAGAACAATCGTTGTAGTATTACTACACCTTGGTTTCAGTGGGTAGAATCCATTCCCAGCGTTTATTGGCAGAGGCGGTCCGCCGGTGAATTGCCTCAGTTCCAAGGCGTGGAATACAGGATCAACAAAGCCTTATCAAACCTGGGCGATGAGACGGAGGGGATTGTAATGGGATTTGACAATATTCCCTTGCACCGACAAGATGTTTTGGTCATTGATCCCATCCTTGTTTTTAGCACATACACAGGCTCGCGGGCGGACAATTTTGGTTGCACAGGGACTTATGATGATCTTGGAAATGGTTATGCCGGAGGAACTGTTTTTGACATTGGATTGCCGGTTACGCCAGGGGCTGCACAGTTTGATTTTGGTGGTGGCGTGGATGAGGATTTGGGCTATGGCGGTTCTCGCGATGCGGCCATTTTGAAGTTTAATAAATCGGGCGATAAATTGCTGTTTTGTACTTATTTGGGAGGGTCGAACAATGACCAGCCTCACTCCATGGTGACCGATTCCTTGGATAATTTGTATTTAATGGGATCAACCCGTAGTAGCGATTTTCCTGTATCGCAAAATGCCTATGATGTTACATTTAACGGTGATTACGATTTCTTCGTAACCA
>JALQWO010000229.1 GCA_023258655.1 Bacteroidia bacterium | reverse complement strand
TCAAAATTAACTCCCCTTGCACCCCAACACCATTTGCAACATAATATCGCATGGAAGGCCCTATTCCACGAAATTCAAATGGATCAATACTCAATCCTAATCTTAGATCGCCCGCCTTTTGTGCTGCACAATCGTAAAATGTGCTTGTAATCAGTATGATGTAAATCCATTTTTTCATACTCGAATATGATAATTTTTTATCGTTTTGTTTGAATTTTACAATAAAAAAAGCCTTACGATTTCGTAAGGCTTTTGGTTGGTCGGGATGGCGAGATTCGAACTCACGACCCCTTGCACCCCATGCAAGTGCGCTACCGGGCTGCGCTACATCCCGATTTGATGTTTGATTTGGCCGAAACCGAATCTCCCGGTGGTAATGCGCATGGGAACGGGTCACCCTTTAAGGGACTGCAAAGATACAAAAATTATTACTCCCCCGCAAACCAAATCGAAAAGCCACGGACCCCAACAACTAACCTGCCACTCACAAAGAAATCCCAAAAAATCATCCAACAACAGCCCTTGTCGTTGGATAGTTCCCCCCACTTGCTGTAATATTGTCTTGCTGACACTTAGCACTATCCCTGTCGATTTGAAACGCACGCTCCAACATATCATCTTCCGACTATCAGTACTTCTCTTGATACTGTTTTCGGCGAACACGATCTTGGCGCAACGACTAACACCCAACCAAACCCATACCATCCGAAACATCATCCTTCAGCACTTGGGAAAAGAAGCCAACCTCCGTGTTTTGGAGAATGGCAAAGCCGCCTTCCTGCCCATCGGAAAAGATACCTTTTTCAACATCCATGGACTCCGCTACGTGTTTCAACTCAAAGGCGATTCGGCGATCAGGCTGGACAAATCCATTTACCATGGCAGCAACTTTTACCGCTATCTGTTTGAACACGATGGCAAAATGATGGCCTTGGGCGGCTACGGCATGTTCGTCACCAACAACAATTTGGAAGCATTCAACGCCGAAGCCCACGAGTGGTACCTCGTCAGAACCCACGGAGACATTCCCAAATCAATCAAAGGATCCGGCCTGCGATTCGGCCATTTTATCTATGTCCTAAACAATTGTATTGACGGCAATAACCTCAACGAGAACCGAATGGACGATTACTTTTATCGCCTCGATCTTCGCAACATGGAATGGTCTCGATACAAAGAATTCAGGCCAGAACATCGAGAGTGCGTCATCAATGACTTCTTCTATTTGAAAGATTTTGTCATTGCCAAAGGCACCAACCACAGTTTCATTTACAACCTCAAAACCCAAGAATATATCTACAGCGATAATGATGCATTGGGTTTGAAACAGTTTACAGGCTATAACACCAACATCCATGAGAACAAACTCGATGCTTGGATCCTCGACTCCCTGCAAACCGTAATCAAAGACCCCCAAAGAGATATTGATGCCCTGTGGCGCGAAAACACCAAATTGGCGCAACCACTGATATTGGAACCCAGCATCATACAGCAATATCCTCAGCGATTTTACGGATTTTTCATTGGCCTCATATGCCTCCTTTCAGGCTTGATCTGGTTCCGAAAACACAAACAAAACAAGGCCAACGACAGTTCCTTACACCCCCTGGTTCAGAAAATGCTTCAACACAGTGAGTCTTCGCTCACGCAAGAACAATTGGACCAACTACTCGAAATTGCGCACATGGAAGGGGAAAGCAAAAAGACAAAACGACATCGTTTGCTGGCCATGATTGAAGGCCAATATCCGGGATTGATTGAACGACAAAAAGACAGTTCCGACAAACGGAGATTCCTTTATTTCATTCATAAAAAAGAGGAATAAAAACCCTGTCAATGACATTTTGAAATCGGTTACAAGCCAGATGTAACCAATCTGCGAACAGCCGTGGGCGATTTTTGTATTGCCTTTTCGGATCGATTCGATGCAAGATTCCACACTCGCCAATGTCACATTAAAATCCCTGTTCTTGTTGCAATGGATTTCCATTGGGGTTTTGGCGTTTGCCCTAGTCCAACTGATTCGCAAACGCATCGCTTGGCAATTTTCTTCCTTGTTGTCGTGGATCCTCATCCCCGCCGCCATGCTCATCAGTTGCCTCTTATACCAACAGCAACACCTCCCCACATTGCTCGAGCATCGTTTATCGCAACGCTGGACATGGAAATCAGGACGTGAGGAACACACCTTGACAATCAACGTGGCGAAACGCACTTTCACCCATTCCGTTCAACCCATCAACGAATCCGAGAACCAAGGGGAATCGCCCATACCTATAGCCAACAATGTAACCGCTGGAAACACATCGGCATTCAAACACCAGATCGACGTGACAACCAAAGAGGAATATTACTCCCTCTACC
>JALQWO010000228.1 GCA_023258655.1 Bacteroidia bacterium | reverse complement strand
ATGTCCAAGGCGTTGTGGTGGGTCATGAACGGACGGGCCGTTGCACCACCATGCACGGTTTGCAAGATGGGGGTTTCCACTTCCAAATACCCTTGTTCGTTGAAGGTATTGCGCAAGCTTTGGATCACCTTGGTGCGCTTGATGAAAGTTTCACGGATTTGGGGATTCACCACCAAGTCCACGTAGCGCATGCGGTAGCGTGCCTCGGGATCAGTGAATGCATCGTATACATTGCCATCGGCATCTTGCTTGGGCAATGGAAGGGGGTTTAGGCACTTCGACAACAGCACCAATTCGGTGACGTGCACAGACAATTCACCGGTTTGGGTGGTAAATACATGGCCTTTTACACCAATGATATCGCCGATGTCTAACAACTTTTTGAATACGGTGTTGTAGCCATCTTTGTTTTCGTCGGGACAGATTTCATCGCGGTTCACGTAGATCTGCATCCGTCCGCTAGAGTCCTGCAAATCAGCAAAAGCGGCTTTACCCATGATGCGGCGGGTCATCAATCGACCGGCCAAAACAACTTGTTTCCATTTATCGTCGTCGGCGCTATCGGCGTAGTTTGACCGGATGTCGGCGGCCATGCAGTTCACTGGGTACAGCGCTGCTGGATAGGGATCGATGCCCATGGCTCTGAGTTGCTCGAGCGATTGGCGACGAAGGAGTTGTTGTTCGTTGAGGTTGGTTTCCATGCGATTTGGCTTGCAAAATTAGCCAAAATTCGCGATATTATTGGGGAGAATCCGAATCCTCTGCGGTGTCTGCCGGTGTGCTCGAACCGAAGGCTTTTTCCAATTCATCTTTGGAGAAGAAGGTATTCTGTCCAACCACCATTACCGCCACACCCACGGTGATACAGGCATCGGCAAAGTTCCAAATGGGGGAAAAGAAGACAAAAAATTGTCCGCCCCACAATGGTAGCCATTCCGGCAGGTGTCCTTCCCACATGGGGGCGTAGAACATATCAACCACCTGACCTTCAAACCACCCTCCCAAATAATGGTTGATATCGGCATAGATTACACCGTAAAAGACGGAATCAATGATGTTGCCCATGGCGCCTGCAAGCACGAGGGCAATACAGATTAGCAGACCCCAATTGGCATCGTTGCGGATACATTTGATGAGATACCAAAATCCGAAGCCGGAGACGATGAGTCGGAAAAATGTTAGGATTAACTTGCCAATTTTACCTCCTCCAAACAATTTCATGCCATAGGCCATTCCATCGTTTTCAATGAAATAGAGCTTAAACCAATCGCCGAAAATGGGACGGATTTCGCCCAGCATAAAATGGGTTTTGATGTAAATTTTGATCCACTGATCGAGGACAAGCAAAAGCAAAATGCTGACCATCGGAACGGTGAACTTCCGATTATTGAACAATGAGGAATTTTCAGACATTGAAGGTTAGCGCTTCAGTTTGGCTTCAATGGTTTGGGTTGTGTGCGGCACAGCGCGCAGGCGTTCTTTTGGAATCAACTTGCCACTGGTTTTACACACACCATAGGTTTTGTTTTCGATGCGCACCAAAGCGGCTTCCAAATTCTTGATGAATTTCAGCTGGTGGGCTGCCAACTGGTTGAGGTTTTCTTTTTCAAAAGTATCAGCGCCATCATCCAGGGTCAGGTAGTTGTTGTTGGTACCCTCGCCACCGCTCTCACCATCCTTGAGGTTGGTTTGAATGGTTTTGAACTCCTCTTTGGCGATTTCCATTTTCTTCAAAATGATCTCTTTGAACTCTTGCAGTTCTTCGTCGTTGTAGCGGGTCTTTTCTTTTTCCATGGCTTAGACTTTTTGAATGTGGATGTGCACGGGGTAGTCGTACACGTCAAGTACGTGCTCACTGTCTTCCAACGTTGTTTGGATTGTGTGGGCCAATACTTCTCCGCAAATATAAGTGTTAAAATGATTTACGCTTTCTTGTACGGCAGGATCTGCTTTAAACAGCACTTGAATTCTGTCAGTTAGGTCGAGTCCGATGTCTTTTCTCAGGTTTTGCACGCGGTTCACAAACTCCCTCGCCATGCCCTCGCGGTGCAATTCATCGGTGATGGTGATATCCAGGGCCACGGTAGCGCCATTTTCAGAGGCTACGAGCCATCCGGGCATGTCTTGGGTGGCGATGTCTACATCTTCCAACAGCAATTGCGTGGGGTTGCCGTTGAGCGATACTTCGATGTTGCCTTCGTTTTCCAACTGCCGAATTTGCTCTTGACCAAAGGCTTGCACGATGGCGGCCATGGCTTTCATGTCGGCCCCGAGTTTCTTACCCAACGTTTTAAAATTGGGTTTGATGCTTTTCACCAAGCTGGGGTGGTTGGCCGATACAAATTCAATTTCTTTCACGTTCACTTCCGAGCAAATG
>JALQWO010000227.1 GCA_023258655.1 Bacteroidia bacterium | reverse complement strand
TCAGTATGTAGATCAGCAGCCTTGCCAAAGAAGTTAGCACCGAGACCTTCATGAGAGTAGTTAAGAACGCGGTATTGGTTTGTGTTGTTAAAGGTTGAAGCATCCTTTACAACCAATTGTACTTGCCAGGCTAGATCACCCTTAGCACCCTTAGCGGAGCCGGCTTTTTTAGTCTTCTTGTCAAATGACTTTACAGCTTCGACTGATTCATGGGGTTCAACTGCAACAACGCAGAAAGAAGTTCTATAGGTTCCTGATGTCTTGCTTGGTGCAAAAAGCTCTTAGAGGTTAGTGTGTGGAAGTCCTGCGTGCTTGGAATCGATTTCGGAGATAGTAATGGCGTAACTTGGGACTTGTTGAGCAAGGGCGGCTTGATCAGCTTTTTCATCTTCAGTGACCTTTGCGAAAGACTTTGCGACTTTGGAGGAGCTGATAAAGGTAGTGATGTTTGAGTAATGGCTGAGAGCGAGGACTTGCTTGCTTGTTGATGTCTCATCCCAGGTTGCAGATCTGATACGGACAGCCTGGCCAGTAGCCAAGTGTGGGAACTTTAGTTTAAGTGCAACAGTGTGCCATGTTTAGCCAGAAAGATCTCTTAGTCTCAATTCATTTGTGTATTCATCCATTTCGTGGATGTTTGTGATTCTTGCGTTGACATCAAAGTCGCCAGTTGATCCCTTAACTTTGTTAAGAGCACGGAGTCTGTCAGCTGGGACGGCGTCGTTGCTTGAAAAGTAAGAAGCGGCCCATTTGCGATGGTTAGCAAGGATGGCCTATTCGTGCTTTTCGAAAGTTGAGCGGTTTCCAGAGAAAGCGAATGGAGCTTCAGCATTTGGGGTAGCGCCAGTGGCGGTCTTTGAGTCAGTTGAGAAGAGAGCCCATGATCCATTCCAATGAGTGGAGACATTGAATTGTCTGTGGCCCTTGTACATACGGAGAGAGGCTCTATGAAGTCTGATGATGTCTCCAAGTCTGTGTACAATTGGAAGATTTTCAAATCTCTTAGCATAGATAACAACGGAGGCAAACTCTTTTCCGTTGAGGCTTGCATCAACAATTTTAAGAGAGCAAATGAATTTTTCATTGTTTGTCTTGTATGGGAAAGTTGCATCAACAATAACACCATAAACGTGGTGAGTATCAGATGAAGTAACTGAGACCTTTCCGAGCTCAGTGTATTCATAGCGCTGTCCCTTTTGCTTTGGTGCGCTCTTTGATGGAGTTGAGGATTTCTTTGCTGCTCTTGCTGGCATTTTAACTTAGTAAAAAAAAGTTTATTGATTAAATTGCCGGGATTTAACTTTTATATTAATTGTTATTCAAAATTATCCAATCAAATCACTCTATCTCATTTAAATTAGGTTTTTGGGGTCTTTACTCTACCGCTTCTTATTTTTAAGTTTGACGAATGCTTCGTTAATTTTTGGAGCAGATCAGACCGTCTAATTCAAAGAAACTCAGTTCTTTTTGATTTGTATCAAAGATTCAGTTCCTTGTTCTTCTTCATTTCAAGTATAGCCACAAATCATGAAAAGAGGCAGCTCTCATATGTTGGCACCATGTACTTGATATTGATATAGGCGTCCTCACCCCCATGCTTTTCCATCAGCTCTAAAGTCTCCTAGATTAAATCACCAACGTTGTCTATATTTTTCTGTGAGTAGTCGATCTTGTCACCAATATTTTCTTTAATAATTGTCAGAGAGATATAAGTAACTTACTATTTCTGTGCCTAAGCAAATTCATAACTGGAAGGATCTATCTATAGTAAGGTACAAGAGCTTCTGCAACAGCATTACTTGATTTTACTAGAAGTTAAAGCTTTTTAAGAGTTTTAACTACAACTTCTTGCCGTTTTGTTTACATAGCCATTTTAATTGGGATTATCAGCTGTGGGAGAACTGGTAAAATTTTGTCACCTCCGTGTTATACAAGCTCATCACAGCCCCGATCGGCAAGGAACTTCATCGGATCTTCCGGTTCCCTAAGGCCTTCAAAGAAAATTGGGAGATAGTGGTGGTAGTCAAGCATTTCGATTTCAACTTTCCATTATATTTTACGAGAGGCACCCTCGAAATCAACAACTACAGGCAAGTCGTTACGCAAATAGAATGTCTTAAAAATTGTTGTTGGCACATTTCTTTAGAAGTTGTAATTGGCATTAATAATTGTTCTTACTTTTACGCCGAAAAAATGTCTGTCTTTGGTTTTTTTGGATTTACTACTGCTTTTTTAGCTGCTAGGCTTGAGGGATTACCTCCTAGACCAACACACTTAATAAGCTTTGGCTGCTAGTTGTATGACCTGAATTCTACCATGATTTAACTTTAAAGATTAAATCTTATCTTTACTGCCTACAGGGGTTTTGGGGTTTTGGGG
>JALQWO010000226.1 GCA_023258655.1 Bacteroidia bacterium | reverse complement strand
AACCATCGCCCCCACCCGAAAGCCAAAACAACTGCTTCTGCTGTGAAGACACATCGGCGCCCAACTGCGACAGCAATCGACCGCTTGCTTCCGGCATAAATGGCTCCATCAACAACGCCAAATTATACAATACTTGCACGGCTTCACTCAATACCATCGCGGTGGCTTCCGCATCCGTTTTGATCAATTTCCAAGGCTCGTGTTCCGCCAAATACTTGTTTCCCAAACGCGCCAACTCCATCATTTTGAATTGTGCATCACGGAATTGATAATTCGACAACAAATCCACCACGGGACGCACATATTCTGCCACCATCGGGTGTTCCCCAACATGGTTTCGATCAAACAAGGCATAAGGTTCTTTCACCACCGAAACCGCCGGCATCACCCCCTCGTAATACTTCTGTATCAACACCAATACCCGGTTGGCGAAATTGCCCAAAATTCCCACCAATTCTGAATTGACGCGGGTTTGGTAATCCTTCCAAGTAAACTCACTGTCCTTGGTTTCCGGTGCAATCGATGTCAACACATACCGCAACTCGTCCTTCCGGTTCGGCAACTCCTCCAAATATTCGTTCAACCACACCGCCCAATTTCTGCTGGTCGATATTTTCTGTCCCTCCAAATTCAAAAACTCATTCGCCGGCACCTGCTCTGGCAACACATAACCATCGCCACGCAAATGCAACATCGCGGGGAATATGATACAGTGAAAAACAATGTTATCCTTCCCGATAAAATGCACCAATTTGGAATCGCCCGTCCACCACTGTTCCCAGTCTTGCGGACGCAATTCTTTGGTGGCCGAAATATATCCAATGGGCGCCTCAAACCACACATAGAGCACTTTACCATCGGCACCCTCCAAAGGCACAGGCACACCCCACTCCAAATCACGGGTCATCGCCCGAGCACGCAAACCTTCGTTCAACCAACTCTTACACTGACCGTAAACATTGCTTTTCCAGTGCGATTTCGACCCCAACCAATCATTCAAAAACGACGTTTGGATTTCGTCCAAGGGCAAATACCAGTTGATAGTCTCACGCTTCACCGGAACGGTGCCACTCAATGCCGATGTGGGATTCAACAATTCATTCGGACTCAAGGTACTCCCACACTTTTCGCACTGATCCCCATACGCACCCTCACTTTTGCAAGAGGGACAGGTACCTACAATATAGCGATCGGCCAAAAACTGACCCGCCTGCTCATCGAAATACTGCTCAGAGCGAATCTCTTTAAAAGCCCCTTTGTTGTACAAATTTGTGAAGAATGCCTGCGACAATTCCTTGTGAGTGGCGTTGGATGTGCGTGAGTAAATATCAAACGAAATACCCAATTCCTGGAAAGAATCACCAATGATCTTGTGGTAGCGATCTACCACGTCTTGCGAAGTAATCCCTTCTTTGCGGGCACGCAACGTAATAGGCACACCATGCTCATCACTGCCACAAATGAACAAAACCTCCTCCCCACGCAAACGCTGAACGCGCGCATGGATATCGGCAGGAATATAAACCCCCGCCAAATGACCGATGTGAACAGGCCCATTGGCGTAAGGAAGTGCAGCAGTAATGGTAATCTTCGACATGAGACTGCAAAGATACTTTTACCGCGAATAAATCTGTAGGTATTTCTGCACGCTTTGTTTGTAATACGGCTTAAACGCAGGCTGAATTCGCCTCAACGCTTCCCGCTCACTCGCCTTCTTGCGCGCTTCCTCGGCCAATTCGGGTGGCACGGTAGGCACAAAATTGGGGGCTTGACTCGATTCTCTGCGGTCTTCCTGATCTTGCTTGCGCTCGGCTTTTTCATGCTCCAACAACCGCGTCATGATCTGCTTTTGTCGCTCCAACGATTGCGGCGTCACTTTGCCATTCACCAAATCTTTCTCGTTTTGCTCCATGAGCTTTTCTACCTCCTGCAACGCATTCGACATGCCCTGTTTACCCTCCTGGCCCAATTCCTTGCGCAATTGTTCTACTTGCCGCCTCAACGCCTCTTGCATCAACGCCATTTTGGCCAATTCTTCATTCAATTCTCTTTGCGATGGCTCCCCATTTTCTCCCGGCGATTGCGGACTCCCGCCTTGGGGCTTTCCATCCTGACCCGGCTTGCCCTGCTTGCGTTGTTGCATTTTTTGCAACTGTTCGCCCAAGGCTTTCTGCGACTCACTCAACTTGCTACCAGGCTTGGGTTTTCCCTGTTTGCCCTGACCCGATTTGTTGGGATTATCACAGCTTTTATCGCCCTCCTTTTTCTGTTCGCTGTTCATCTGCTGCTGCATGTTCTGCAAACTCTCCATCAACATGTCCGCCAAATTATTGAGGCCGGTCATCACAAACTGTTGGTGCTGGGCCGCGGAACGTGGGTTTCTCACCTTCATTT